>CAXGRO010000982.1:0-1510 GCA_964012055.1 uncultured bacterium | reverse complement strand
TATTTGTCTAAGCCGTTACTTATCAATGACTTACAAAAAGTGTCCACAGTATTGTTATAGGGATAGGTGCTTAATTTTGCGCACAAAATGTGCGATTACACATAAGGAGAATCGTCAAATGGCGAGGATCTTGGTCTCGGACTAGTAGATACTCACATCCTAGCCAACAGATGCGTCAAAATAAGATCTGTAACGGAAATTATAGAATCAGCGCCAGCTTAAGGGCGCAGGGGCGTTTCCCGGCGGTGTGTTTTGTGGGGGCGTGGTCGGGGACAAAGGGGGCCAGGGCTGTGGGGGAACGGTGCCGGGCAACCCCCTGGGGACAAACAATAGAGGGAAATACCACTGCGCCCGCCCACCTCCGGCGCCGCCTTACAACTCTTTGCGATACCGCTGCGACGGAATCTTCAATTGATCCCTGTATTTGGCCACCGTCCGCCGCGCAATCTTCAAGCCGTCCTTGCTCAAAATATTGCCGATCTCCTGATCGCTCAACGGCTCGGCCTTGTCCTCTTCCTCCACCAATTGCGCAATCCGCTGCTTGACGCTACGCGCCGACACGTCCTCCCCGTCGTCGGTACTCAACCGGCTGTCAAAGAAATATTTGAGCTCAAACACCCCGTGCGGCGTCTGCATGTACTTGCCGTTGCTGACGCGGCTAATCGTCGACACGTGCATTTCCACCGCGTCGGCCACGTCCTGCAACACCATGGGTTTGAGGTGGGCCGGCCCGTCCTCAAAGAAGTCGATCTGCGCCTGTACAATATAGCGTGACACTTTGAGCATGGTGGCGCGCCGCTGGTGAATGGCGTTGATCAGCCAGCGCGCGTCGTTGAGTTTTTCGGATACGTAGGAGTGCACCTCGTCCTTGCCGTTGCTCTTGCCGTCTTTGAGCAATTCTTCGTATTCCTTATTGACGCGCAACGGTGGCAAATGGCCGTCGGTGGGGGCGACAATCCACTCCTCGCACGACTTTTCCACAACAATGTCGGGAATGACCGAAGTGACGTCCATGTCGAGCGTGAGCAGATTATTGTAGTCGCTGCTGCTCACCGAACCCGGGTAGGGCTGCAACCCCTCAATGAACTGCATGGCCGTTTTTAACTCGTCGTTGGAAATGCCCAAACCGCGGGTGATGCGGCTGAAGCGCCGTTTGGTCATGTCATCCATGTACTGGCGCACGATTTGCAGCGCCGTTTCGGCCACCCGGCCCTGCTCCTGTTTCAATTGGATGATCAGGCACTCGCGCAAATCGCGCGCCGCCACGCCCGGCGGGTCAAAAGATTGCACTACCTGGAGCACGCGCTCCACATCCTCTATGTCGACGCCCATCACTTCGGCGATGTCGAGCGTTGAACAGGCCAAATACCCCCGCTCGTCGAGACTGCCGAGAATGAATTCGCCGATTTGCCGCTCTGCCTCGTCGAGGTCGGTGAGCGCCAACTGCTCCTGCAATTGCTCCATGAGCGGCGGAATGGCGGTGATGCGGTTTTCTTGGGGTTCGCGGTCG
>CAXGRO010000981.1:0-1519 GCA_964012055.1 uncultured bacterium | reverse complement strand
CGACGACATCGCCGCCACCGTGGTGCGGCCCGACCCTCTGGGCAGCCACCTCACCTTGCGCCAGGTGGCCCAGGTGCGCGACACCTACGCCCGCGAGCGGGCGCGCTCGCGCCTCGACGGCCGCCGCTGCGTCACCATGGGTATCACCAAAAAAGACGTGGGCAGTTCGCTGGAACTGCTTGCCAAGGTGCGCGCCGAGCTGGCGCTCTTCCAGTCGGCCCTGCCGCCCGGCGTCCGCGTTGAGCTGGTCAACGACACTTCCATCCGCATCGAAAACGCCCTGGTCAACTTGCAGACCAACGCCCTGCTGGGCCTGGTGCTGGTCATCTTTGTGCTGTGGCTTTTTATCGGCCTACGCAACAGCGCCATGGCCGCGGTGGGCATTCCCGTGGCCTTCGCCCTCAGCTTTGTCCTACTCCACCAAGTGGGCGCCTCGGTCAACGAGAACACCCTCTTTGGTCTGGTGCTGGTGCTGGGCATGGTGGTGGACGACGCCATCGTCGTCATCGAAAACATCTACCGCTATTTGCAGGCCGGCTACCGCCGCGCCGAGGCCGTGGTCGAGGGTTGCCGCGAAGTGGTGGCGCCGGTACTCACCTCCATCCTCACCACCATCGCCGCCTTCATGCCCCTGGTGCTGCTGCCCGGCACTATCGGCGAATTCCTCAAAGTGGTGCCCATCACCGTCAGCCTGGTGCTGGTGGCCTCGCTCTTCGAGTGTTTTTTTATTCTACCCTCGCACGTGGCCGACTACGGCAGCGGCGGTGGCCACAGCAGCCTGCTCGACAATCACATGCGGCGCCTGACCCGCGCCTACGAGCGCACCCTGGCCGCCCTACTGCCGTCGTGGCGCCGCTACGCCCTGGTCTTTGGCATTATGGCGCTCATTTTTGCCGCCGCCGCCGTGGTCTTTCCACGCCTGCGCCAGGAACTCTTCAGCAGCGACCCGCAGAGCTACTTTGTCGTCTGGCTCACCATGCCCGAAGGCACAGCGCTGGACGCCACCGAGCGCCGCACCCAACAAATAGAAGAAGCCATCCGCGCCATGCCCGGCCCCGACCGCGATCTCATCGAACACATACTGGTCAACACCGGGGTGCAAAACACCGAAAGCGAGGGCATCGTCAAACCCAATTACGCCGAGTTGATCGTCGACGTGCGCGACGGCCCCGAAATGAAAGAGACCCTGGAGCGCATGGTCGACTACGCGCGCCGCGCCGTGGATCCGCTGCGCCAGGGCACCGACAATATCCGCATCAAGGTCATAGAAAACGGCCCGCCCAAAGACTTCCCGCTCGAAGCCAAAATCCAGGGCGACGACTACGCCGTCCTCGACGAAATCGCCCGCCGCCTCAAAGAGCGCCTGGCCACTTTCCCCGGCCTGGTCAACCAGGGCGACGACTACAACGCCGGCAAGGGTGAACTACACTTTCGCCTCAACGGCGCCGAGGCCCACCGCCTGGGGCTCAACGCCGCCGCCGTCGGCCAGGCCCTAAGCGCCGCCCTCAAAGGCCAATAC
>CAXGRO010000980.1:0-1520 GCA_964012055.1 uncultured bacterium | reverse complement strand
ATTTCAACCTTACAAAAATCCGCTCAAAATCGAAAAAGTGTCCACAGTATTGGTATAGTGAAGCTGTTCATTTATGGACTTTTCCTAGTCCATGATATACTCCAATGAAAGTGTGGTAACAGTCTTCCCGCCACAGGATGGCGGAGCATCCTGCTTTTATCTTTTTTGCTCTCTGTCCTTTTTGTTCGGGATCCGTGCCTTTGAGGGACAGTTTTCGGCAATAAAGTTGCGGACTCTAGTGCATAGTTACGAGCAGAGTTTACATTAAGTTTAGTCCGCCAAACATAGGTTATGTATTCTGTAGGATTAGTACCAAACAGGCGACCTTTTGCATCCTCCTGATGGCGCCGCAGATAATCGAGTCGATATCTCTCGGCGCCTTACTCGAGCATGGCGCGTTCTTCGTCGCTCATGTCGAGCAGATAGTCGGGGGCATGCGTCTGGTGAAAGCCGGGGGCGAGGGCCTGAAAACGCGGGCTATATCTGTAGAGCAGCGAGCGCCGTTGGTGCGCCCCCTGCCACACCAGGGTGCCGTGGGTGAGGGCTTCGGTGAAGACGAGGGCGTCGCCGGCCTGGCTGTGCACTTCTTGGACGTGCTCGCGGTGCGCTTCGTAAAAAGACAGCTTCTCGGGGATTGGGAAGTTGGCTTTGTGAGAGCCGGGGACGACCGCCAGGCCGCCGTCGCCCGGGCCTTCGTCGGCCAGCTGGAATTCGACCACGGTGAGGCCGCAGAACATCTTGCCGAATTTGAAGGCGTAGGTCTGCGAAAAGTCTTGTCGTTCGACGCCGCCGCCGTGCAAGAAATGACCGCCGTCGCCCTTGTCCATGGCGATCAATAAAGGGCTGTGATCGAGGCGGTGGCCGGCGCCCAGCAACTCGTTCAAATACGGCTGGATGCGGGGGTGGACGAGCAGGTCGCGAAAGGGTTCGCAGTGCGGCCGTTCCCACTCCAACATGCCCTCCATCCACTTCTGCTTGTTGCTGCCGCCCAGGACCTTGGATTCTCCTTCGAGGACGCGCTCGGTTTGATAAAATTGATCGGCGTGGGCGTCGATGGCGGCGTTGCAGCACCCCACTTCTTCCGGCGTTAGCACTCCCTTGAGGAGGGCAAAACCTTTGAGGTCGAAGAAGAATTTTTCGTCGTCGGTCATGGTAGAAAATTATTGGGGCGGGCCGAGAACGGCTTGTTGTTCCGGGGTCATGTCCTGGACATAGGGTGGGTACGACACCTCGTGTATGGAGGGGACGCGCGCCTGGTAGCGCGGGCAGTAGGGGTAGAGCAGGGTGCGGCGCTGGTGCGCTGCCCGCCACATCAGGGTGCCGTGAATAGTGGCTTCGGCAAAGATCACCACATCGCCGGCGCGCACGTTGACCTCGACGACGTCGTCCTGGTAGGCTTCGCAATCGCGCAAGGCCTGGGGAATTGGGTAGTTGGCTTTGTGGCCGCCGGGGACCACGGCAAAGCCGCCATCGCCGGGGCCTTCGTCGGCCAGCGGGAATTCCACCAGGGTCATGCTATT
>CAXGRO010000979.1:0-1526 GCA_964012055.1 uncultured bacterium | reverse complement strand
ATTCATCTCTTACTCAAAAGACGCGCGAAGAACACGCAATTTTAAGACGGCTTCTTAGAAGCTGTATTGGAGCGCCATTGGCGCAACGTGCACTTCATCCGCCAGCGCGAGGAGGACTACTTTTGCGCCCAGGTCTGCCGCAAAGCCGCCGACTGGCTGCAGCGCAACAGCGCCCACAAAAACTTCTACCTCCACCTCGACATCTTCAACCCCCAAGAGCCCTGGAACCCGCCCGAAGACCTGCTCAAACAGTTCGACCCCAACGGCTACGACGTCGAGGGCCAGGCCACCAACGGCCCCTACGCCCCCTGGCGCAATACCCTCAGCGAAGCGCAATTCCACAACTTGCGCGCCCGCTACGCCGCCAAGGTCGTTTTCCTCGACCGCCAGCTCGGCCGCATCTTCGACCAACTCGACGCCCTCGACCTGTGGAAACACACCCTGGTCATCCTCACCACCGACCACGGCACTTTCAACGGCGACCACCAGCGCATGGGCAAACTGCAAACCCACGAACACGACGCCAAGGCCCACATCCCCTTCATTGCCTGCCACCCCCACTTGGCCCACGGCCAGCGTCGCGCGCAACTGATACAATTGGTCGACCTCTACCCCACCGTGCTCGCCGCCGTCGGCCGCTCCCTGCCCGACCTGCCCGCCGCCAAGCCCCTGCACGGCGTCAACTTGCTCCCCGTCTTCGCAGACCCCGCCGCCCCCACCCGCGACTTCGCCCTAGCCGGCCAGTTCGGCAAGAGCGTCTCCCTCACCGACGGCGAGTGGATTTTGCACCAATCCCCCGTGCCCGCCAACCAGCCCCTGCTGTGGCACGGCTACCACCTGGCCCGCTTCCTCCACTGCGACCTGGGCCCCTTTGCCAACGGCGTCCGCCCGGTGTCCAACGAGTCCCCCTGGCCCACCCCCACCTGGCTCAGCGACAAGCACTCCGACCCCAACGAACTGATCAACCTGGCCGAAGACCAACCCCAGCAACTCAAAAAGATGCAGTCCTATCTCAAACAAACACTCATCGACATCAAGGCGCCGGCGGAGCAATTACAGCGATTGGGTTTAGAGGAGCTATAGAGATAGATGCGCTAGATTGGTACTTGATTTATCTTATGGGGGTAATGAATCCGCTCTGAGGCTCCCCCCCATGCCGCTCAGCGATCACTATCTAGAATAGACGGTACGTTCTTTCTAGGTAACGTCGATAAAAAGAAACGCCATAACTACACTTTAACGTAGATAATTCACGCTTCGTGGAGGTCGGGGTAGGGGGCGGTCCCACCCAAGCCAAACTCAAAAAATATAAAAAACTATGACAACCCAACGCGTCCCCATCCTAGTTTATCATCACGTCTACCCCGACGACAGCCCCGACCTCCAACAAGCCACCTTCGAAACCGGCGCCGGCATCCTCGGCGAAACCCCGTTCCGCCGCCAACTGCACCACATCGTCGACAACGGCTGGACCATTGCCACCACCACCCAGGTCGTCGACTGGCTTGGCGGCGACGGTTCGCTGC
>CAXGRO010000978.1:0-1533 GCA_964012055.1 uncultured bacterium | reverse complement strand
AGAATGCGGATCATCTCTTCGGTCTTGTGCGTTTTGCCTTTCATGAGCGGTCCTCTATCGGACTCAGAAACACTCACATCAAAACTGGGTCAACTATGGAAGGTCACGCCAGTGGGCGCGGGGCTGGCGGCTTTGCTGGGCACGCGGCACGGCGGCGCCAGCGAATTGGTTGGCGCCTTCTTGCGCGAAATAGAGACGCCGCAAAACGCGCGGGCGGGCGTTGGCAGCCGGCTCAAGCGGGGCGAGAGCATACCGGGTTTTGGTCACAGGCTCTACCCGCAGGGCGATCCGCGCGGGCGCTTTTTGCTGCAGTGGCGGCAGAAACCGAACCACAAGCGCCAGCAGTGCAATTGGCCGACGCCGTGGTCGCCGCGGTCCAAGAGGCCATTGGGGCCCACCCCAACCTCGACTTTGGCCTGGCCATCGTGGGGCGGGTCCTCGGTTTAGCGCCGCACGTGCCGCTCACGCTATTTGCCCTGGGGCGCGCGGCGGGGTGGATTGGCCACGCCCTGGAGCAATACAGCAGCAATTGCTTTATTCGGCCGCGGGCGCAGTACGTGGGGGTGCGTCCGGCAGACTGAGTTTCCCTGTTGCGGGGGGGCTGAGTTATTAATTAATTTGTTCATTTTGTAGACCGGGTGTGGCCCGTTTGGTTTTGATTGGGGAGGAAGGCAAAGCCATGTCAAACGCGGATGAACATTTAATTATTGTACTGATGGGGGTGTGCGGTTGCGGCAAGACCACCATTGGCGAGGCATTGGCCGAGCAATTGCAGTGGCCGCTCTACGACGGGGACGATTTCCACCCCCCGGCCAACGTCGAAAAGATGCGCCAGGGCACGCCCCTCACCGACGAGGACCGCCTGCCCTGGCTGCAAATTTTGGCCGACGAGATGGGCAAATGTCTGGCGCAGGGCCAGAGCGCGCTCCTTGCCTGCTCTGCCCTCAAACAGCACTACCGCGATATCCTGGTCGCCGGTCGCGATCAAATTCGCATCGTCCATTTAAAAGGCGATAAGGAATTGATTCAGCAGCGCCTGGCGCGCCGGCAGCATCGCTATATGCCGGCGAGTTTGCTCGACAGCCAATTTGCCGCCCTGGAAGCGCCGCGGGATGCTATAGAGGTGGATATTTCTCCCGACCCACAGACCATTGCGCGACACATAAAAGAGCAATTGGGCATTTAGTTGTTGGTCTATTGAGACTCATGGAGCAATTGGGCATAGAAATACAGTCGGTGCCGTGGACCTTATTGATACTGGCCATGGCGTGCAGCCTGTGGTTGGCCGGTGCCGTGGTGCGGCGCAACCGGCGCCTGAGCGAGGCCAATGCCCAGTTGGAGCAGGTGCGCCGTGACCTGGCGCAGCGGGTCGAGGAGCGCACGGCGGAATTGGCCGCTTCAAACGCCCGCCTGCGCGAAGGGGAGCGCGCTACCGCAGCCTGGTAGAAAGTCCCAAACTGCTGATCGTGCTCATGGGGCTGGACGGCCGTTACCTCTACCAATACTGTGGACACTTTTTCGATTTTGAGATCG
>CAXGRO010000977.1:0-1558 GCA_964012055.1 uncultured bacterium | reverse complement strand
CCGACGAGTCGTCGGCTATTTCCTTTGAGGGCGCCGGCATCGCTCGGGCTGAACTCGAAAACGATGCTTTGGGCCGCGTCGAAAATGCGGTCGAGAAGAACATTGGGCTCTACTTTGTCCAGGCCGCCAGAGATCAGGTGATGTCCATGGCGGGGGGAGATACGGCTGCTGTATTGCGTCAACTCGACGCGCTGGAGGCGGAGGTATACAGCAGCACCGGCAGCGCCGTGGTGGATTATTCTGCCGGTATGCCCTACACCGAGGTAGACCGCAGGATATGTGCGGCAATGGGGGCGCATTTTAGCAGCGGTGCGGCGCCGGCGGCCGTCCTGTGGCAGCCGACCGAGTCGATGTGGTCACACCGGACCAACCCTTTTGCGCGGCCGGCAAAGGCGGTGGCGCCCAATTTGCACGCCGACATGATGGTCGGCGAATACGAACCGGTCGCTTTTAACGTGTCTAATAACACCGCCGCATCGATGGAGATCCGGGTTGAGGTGGGGGCGCTGCAAGGGGCCGGAGGAGAGGAGGTCTGGCCGGCGACACAAATCGAACCCTACATCGCGACCCATGTTGTGGGCAGCGGATTCCTCTTTTTTGACGACGCCCTGAAGCCGCTGGAGGACGGCGGCGCGACCGTTGCGCCGGGCATGACGCGCCAGGTGTGGCTGATACTGCATTCGCGCGGCGTCGCGCCGCAGCAATACGCTGGCAAGGTCGCGGTCACCGCAGGCGATGCGCACTTCGAAGTTCCTCTGAGCGCCGTCGTCTACCCGGTGGAAATGCCGGCCGACCCAACGTATACCGCCCAGTCGTGGGGGTACTTCACCTGGAAGCCGTCCAAGGGGTTCGAGCAGCAGGCCGCCGCCGAACAGGAGCGCTGCTATGCCAACGCCCACGTGCTGCACCACACCTACATTCCCTGGCCTAGGGTCGACAAAGAGACAGGGAAGCTGGTGCGGCCGGTCGAGGTCGATTTTGCCAAACTCGACGAGATGCTCGACTATCGCCCCTACGTGCGACAGTGGCTGCTGTGGACGGGATTTGAATTCGGCTACATGGACCTCAATTATCAGCGCGCCAGCGACATTCCAGAAGTCGGCACGCCCGAGCACGAGGCCCTGTTCAAGGAATGGGTGCGGCAGATCCGCGACCACATGCTGGCCCGCGGTTTTCCCACCGACAAATGGGCTTTCTACTGGGTCGACGAGCCCGGCGATGCGGGGTTTGAGAAATATATTGTGCCGTCGTCTACCTTTGCCAAACAAGTCGATCCGACCATTCTGATATGGGAGGATCACCAGATTTCGCTGGAGATGTTGGAGAAATACCCCGATGCCATCGACATCCACTGCTGCCCGCTGAAGTACTACCGCGAACATCCCGAGATTCTCGAGCACGTGCTGGCGGAAGAACAGGCCGGCGTCCACTACGTCGTGGGCAGTGCAAAAGCCAGCGACCCCCACCAATATTATCGCCTGCACCACATGGCCGCCGTCGAGCTGGGGCTGGATGGCGCCGGCATGTGGGTTTGGGGAGACGACGGCGGCCAATTCAA
>CAXGRO010000976.1:0-1565 GCA_964012055.1 uncultured bacterium | reverse complement strand
GTTGTCGACCGGCTCGTCCCCGCCTTCTTCAAACGACCTTTCCAGCGTGATATAACCGGTACCCAAATCGCCGTAGCCGGCCACTGCCACAAAGGCGTCGGGGCGCGCCGCCTGGGCGTGCAGCTGATATTCGATAAAAATTTCCCCCGGCAAATTCAGAATCGCCACCTCCTGATTCAGATGCAAACAAGAAATGGGAATGGGCAAATCGCGCCGCCGCAAATACGTCAACATAATGGCCGCCTTGCTGTGCACCTTGGCCGAGCGCGCCGCCGTGGCGATAGAGGCCAACAACTCCTCCTCGTCGAGATCTTCCCGCGGCGGCAAACACACCGGCTCCACATCCCACTTAAAACTCGTCAGAGCCTGCCGCTGCGCGTTCTCTTCCGACGCCACCATCGCATCGTAAATGCGCTTGGTGAACAATTCGCGATTGTCGGCGACACCGTCGTTGTATTTGCCGGCAGTCACATTGCCCCCGCATCCGGTAAAATAAATGTGGGGCACCTCATCCTGCTCCGTCCGCCGGTTGCGGGCCAGCCCGACAAACTCGGGCGTGACCACGCCGGTGGCGTCGTTGCTCGTCGGATGCACCGCATAGTAGTGCAACACCGCCAACGCCTTGTCGCCATTCCAAAAGCCAATCGTCTTCAGCATAGGGTCGATAGTTCCCTCGGGAGCAGCGCGCACTTCTGGATCTCGCGTCTTGGTCCAGCGCACCGCCCACACCTTGCCGTCCTCCCCCATCACCCGCCGGTTGGAAGCGATCTGGTCGACTTTTGCCTCGCCCAAGCTAATATCGCTGCAAGGTTGCAGATGCTGCAGCGCCCCCCCGGCCGCCCTGGCGGCCTCGGCGCGCACCCGCTCGGCCCAATCCCCGGCCATAATCACATCGGGACAGCCGTGCGCGTCCAGAATGTCCTGCGCATCGCGGTCGGGCCAGGGCGTGTCGTGGGCGTGAATGCAATGCACCGCCACCCTATCCGCCTCGGTCCCCACCGCCGCTCCCAGCTCTTGCCGCCAGCGGTTGTAATCGTGGTTGCTGAGCTCGGCCCAATCCAGAGCGCACAGCACCACAGGTAATTCGCCTTCGGGCACCAGAATAATGCCCAACGCCGCCAGGGGATCTTCCACGGCTTTGGCCGGGGGATACCACCCTGCGCAGAGCGGATGCCCAATGGGCGGCGTAATATCCGACTGAAAGGTACTCACTTGTATCATGACATTTACCTGCCTGTAAATTATCGCGTAATAGTATTGACCTACGCCCCTTCTAATTCTATAATGACCGAGTTGAGCATCCCTCCAGACGCCGGCGCCGCCCGCGGCAAACTCAGTATAGGACGTCGCCGCCCGCAGAGCAAACAGTGACAAAGAAGGAGAACATCATGGCCAGAAAAAAGATGAGCCACGAGGAAAACTATCACTTTGACGTGGCGGGTTATTTAATTATCCCTGGTGTCCTCAGTGCCACCCGGCTAAAGGCCTGCAACAAGGCACTCGACCAGGCCCCATCCGCCGCCGACGCCCTCTCCACCAGCAAACCCCTGCTCGCCCTGCGCGAC
>CAXGRO010000975.1:0-1581 GCA_964012055.1 uncultured bacterium | reverse complement strand
GACTGAAACGAAAACCCCTGGACTTTGACGGACTGGTCGAATTTTAAAAGTCACATATCACGTTAGCAATACTGTGGACACTTTTTGTAAACCATTGATAAATAACGGCTTAGGCAAATAGATATTGAAATTTTTAACTTATTGATAAATAATCACTTACGAATTTCAACCTTACAAAAACCCGCTCAAAATCGAAAAAGTGTCCACAGTATTGGTAATGGCCTTTCAAAATACAAACGATATTACTAACGCCGCTTAAATTATTAAACTGCACAAACCCCAACAAGCTCCCCCCCTGCTTGACGTACAATAGGTATCTCATTAGCCTATGCCTCACCTCTAAATCAGCTGTTGTACTTATCGCAGCTATCACTACGTTTGCGGAGGTCAGGTAGGGGGAGATCCCAGAGCGGATTCCAAAGGCCCTGTCCGCAGGACAGGGCCTTTGGAATCGGAGCCCGGCAGAAGCCGGGCGAGCACCGAAGGTCCCGCCAACTCGAAGAGTTGAGCGCCATGAGCGAGGGACCTCCCCCTATCTGACCGTCCACATAAATAGACCAACACTCATGAGACACCGCCCACCACCCTATCAAATCATCTTCAACTGGGACGGCACCCCCCACGGCTATTCCGAATACCCCCAAAGCCTCGACCAACTCCTCAACCACGCCTATGCTCCCCTCGAAAACACCCAGGTAGGCGCCATGTTCTGGTGCGTGGGTACCGACGAAGCCTCCTGGTCGTCCGACGCCATTCCTCTACGCGGCGACGCCGAAAACCGTTGCTACGAAACCGTGACCCACATGCGCCGCGCCGAGTCCATGCGCGCCATGTTGGAGGCCGGCCACAACCCGCACGCCGCCCTGGTCGAACGCGGCCGCCAGTTGGGCCTGCACGTCTACGCCTCCATTCGCATGAACGACAACCATTTCTGGTCCGACAAACAGCGCCGCCTGCCGCCGCTCAAGCCCGAAGACATGGCCAGCGTTAACCGACCGGGGTTAACCCAATTGCGCAAAGACCATCCCGAATGGTGCCTGGGAACAGAGCAAGCGCCGCGCTGGGCCGCCACCTCGTGGAATATATCCGTCGCCCAAGTGCGCCAGCACCGCTTCCAATACATTGCCGAAGCCTGCCGCAGCGCCGATTGGGACGGCGTTGAACTCGACTGGCAGCGCCACGCCTTCCACCTGCCCGAAGACGACGCCTACCGCCTGCGCTACACCCTCACCGACTTGCAGCGGGCGGTGCGCCAACTGGCCGACGAAATTGCCGCCGAGCGTGGGCGGCCGTTCTACGTGGCCGTGCGCGTCGGCGCCAGCCTTGAAACCTGTCGCCGGGTGGGTTACGACCTGGAAACCTGGTTGGACGAAGATCTGTGCGATATTGTGGCCACCAACGCCAATTCGGGCACCGATCCGGGGGTTGAGGTGGAAGAATATCTCGAATTGGGCAAAAAGAACGAGGTGCAGCTCTATCCGGGATTCGACAGCCATTGGGAAAGTGGAAAAGATCGACTCGTCCCCGCCAAAGAATGGCTCGCCGCCTGGCAGCGGGGCCTGGCCAAAGGCTATTACGACC
>CAXGRO010000974.1:0-1584 GCA_964012055.1 uncultured bacterium | reverse complement strand
GCCGCCGGAGAGGGTGTGGGCGCCGCGGCTCAAAGACAGATAATCCAGGCCGATGTCGACGAGCAGGTCGAGGCGGCCGCGAATTTCTTTAAGCGCGTCTTCGGCGATGACCGACTGGGTGATGTCGAGTTCTAGCTTTTGGAAGAATTGCTGCGTCTCTTCGATGGAGGTTTCGGTGAGCGAGGGCAGGTTGCGTTCTTGCAGGAGTACGGCCAGGGCCTCGGCTTTGAGGCGGCCGCCGTGGCAGGCGGGGCAGGTCTGCGCGCCCATGTATTTTTCGAGCTCGCGGCGAGTGCGGTCGTTGCCGTTGTGGAAGCGGTCTTCGAGGTACTTGACGGCGCCCTCGTAGCGGTCGTCGTGCGACCAGGAGTAGCCGCGCCGGTTGGTGTAGGTGAATTCGATTTTCTCGTCGCCCAGCCCGTGCAAAAACCCCTGTTTTTGTTCTTTGCTGAGTTTCTTCCAGGGCGTTTTGAGGCTGAAACCGAGGTGCTCGGCGCAACCTTCGTAGAGGTGCAGGCGCCATTTGTTATTGGTGACCTCACCCAGCGGTTCAACGGCGCCCAGGAGGATGGATTTGTTGGGGTTGGGCACCATGAGCTTTTCGCTCATGATGACTTTGGTGCCCAGGCCGTTGCAGTCGCCGCACATGCCCTGCGGGTTGTTGAACGAGAACATCTGCGGCGTCGGCTCCTGGTAGGAGATGCCGCAAGTGGGGCAGTCGAAGTTAGCGCTGAGCAGCCAGTCGGGCTTATTTTCGCGGGCGACGACAAGGCTGCCGTGGCCCATGCGCAGGGCGTTGTCGATGGCCTCGTCGAGGCGTCCGGCCTGGCCGTTGCGCAGCACCAGGCGGTCGATGACCACGTCGATGTTGTGGCGGCTGTAGCGGTCGAGCTGGGGCGCCTGGTCGAGGTGGAAGATCTGGCCGTCGACGCGCACCCGTATGTAGCCCATCTTCTGGAATTCTTCAAAGAGTTCGTGGTATTCGCCCTTGCGCTCCTGTACCACCGGGGCCAGTAGGTGGAGCCGCTCGCCACTGGGCAGGCCGCGAATGCGGGCGGCGATCTGGTCGCGCGTTTGGGCCCCAATGGGTTGGCCGCATTCGACGCAGTGGGGCGTGCCGACGCGGGCAAAGAGGACGCGCAAATAGTCGTAGATTTCGGTGATGGTGCCCACGGTGGAGCGCGGGTTTTGGCCGGCGGTTTTCTGGGCGATAGAGATGGTGGGCGCCAGACCGCTAATCTGGTCGGCGTCGGGTTTTTCCATTTGCCCTAAGAATTGGCGGGCGTAGGCCGAAAGGGAGGCGATGTAGCGGCGCTGGCCTTCGGCGTAGAGAGTGTCGAAGGCCATGGAGGATTTGCCCGAGCCGGAGACGCCGGTAAAGCAGATGAGGTGATTTTTTGGGAGGACGAGGTCGACGTTTTTGAGGTTGTGGACGCGGGCGCCTTTAACGACGATGTCCTGAGTTTCCATGGGGCTCCGAAGGGCTATGAATGGGATAATGAGGAGGGGTGAATATACTGTACGGATGTGCAGGGGGCAAGGGGGGGGGGGAAATTAGTTGGGCGTTTGCCTGGGACGCGGATT
>CAXGRO010000973.1:0-1585 GCA_964012055.1 uncultured bacterium | reverse complement strand
CACAACGGCGGGCTCTGTGCCGCCGTCCCCGGAGCCAGCTTCATCGTCAACACCACCGCCGGACCCTTTGGCGTCAGCGCCTACAGAGTAGCGGAGCCCGGCTGGCACCACATCGCCGGCGTCTACGATGGTAGAAGCATCAAGCTCTTTGTAGATGGTAGGTGTGTAGGTGAAAGAGCGGCGCGGGGAACCATCCAGCAGAACGACACAGAAATCACTATCGGCCATATCGTCGGTGCGTCGCGTTTCCGAGGTACAATTCGGGAAGTGCGCATCAGCGCCGTGGCTCGCAGCGACCAATGGGTCAGACGTTGTTACGAGACATTGGTTGAGAGCAAAGGGGAAATAAGCGGCCTTGGAATCGATCCGGACTAAACAGCCTAAGTCTCCGCATTGATCTTGAGAGCATTATCTATCTGGGCAACTGATTGCGTAGCGCTTTCAGGTCGTTGTCGGTCACCCCGGCCGGCACGTCGATTGGCCGCCCCTCGCGCGAGGCGCGCAGGAAAAATCCGGTGTCCTCGTTCAGTGTGATCTGGTGCCCGAGCTTTGCCGACTTCAAGGCGGCAAAAATGGCCCACATCACCGGCAGCGCCGTCTCCAACCGGCATTCGTGCGGCCGCGCATCGTCATCGAGCCAGGCGCCTACCGCAGCGGTGAAATCGCGCTGGCCGGCGCGCTCTTGCTCAAAGAAATCGGCCGGCGCGTCAAACACCTCGGCTTCGCCCCGCACCTGGTACCCCCAGCGGCCCTTCTGCTGTGCCCAGATGGCGCCGTTGGTGCAAAAAATGTCGAGATCGAGGTGCATCCAATAGGTGGCGCCGGCGCGGTTGCCCAACCCGCGCGGCGAACACTCCCAGAACACCCGTCGGTTGCCCGGCAACCAGTAAGTGGCCTGCACGTGGCTGGGCGCGGCGTGGGTCCACTCGTACCCCTCCAGGCCTTCGGCAGCAGCCCACACCGCTTGCGGCATGGGGTCGTCGAGGACCATCAGCACCAGGTCCATCAGGTGAGGGCCCATGGCCAGCGGCCCGCCCCAGGTGCTGGCGCGCACAAAGTCGACCTCGCCCAGCCGCCCCGAGCGGATCAGCTCGCGAATGGCCGGGTACTGCGGAAAGTAGCGGCGCTGGGTGTTGACGACGACGCGGATGCCGCTCTCGGCCGCGACCTCGGCGATCTCCAGCGTTTCCATAGGCCACAGGGTCAGCGGCTTTTCGACGATCACGGCTTTGACCCCGGCGGCGGCGGCGGCGCGAATGCCGTCGATACGAAAAGAAGGTTGCGTCACCATGTGCAGGACGTCGGGCCGCTCCTCGTCGAGCATCTCCTGCAAATCGCCGTAGCGCTTGGGCACGCCGTGTTTCTCGGCATAGGCGTCGCGGCGCGCGGCGTCCAAATCGCAGCACGCAATCAACTCCATCTCATCCAGGTCGGCGTAGACAGCGGCGTGGTCGTTCGACCGCGACCCACAGCCTAAAATGGCAGATCTGTGCATGTTAAGTCTCTCGCTTTGGGGTAATGACTACAGGGTCGCACCGCCCTTGGTCTCAGCAGTGCCAACGCGGATGTCGCGCAGGCGCACCCG
>CAXGRO010000972.1:0-1587 GCA_964012055.1 uncultured bacterium | reverse complement strand
TCCCTGAGGGAATTCGGCCGAATCGCCGCTTAAAAAGTGGCCACTATATTGTTATTGTCAGCGTCCTGAAATGGCGTCTCACTCATGGCTAAACCCTCCTTTTGATATTCTGCTCGACAAAGTAATATATGTATTCCTGGGTCTAAATCAGAAAAAAACGCTTATATTAGGTCCCAAATAGCTCAAACGAGATCGCCGATGAGATACTCGATTGCCATTAAAATCCTGGCACTGATTTTTACCTTACCAGCCATTCTGGCTGCGCGGTAAGCCTGATTCAGGCCGTAAAGAAAGGCAACAACGGCCAGGTAAAATCCCAGCTGCAAAAAGGAGCCGACGTCAATAAAAATTACCTGACGCCCGGCGATACCGGTCTCACCCATTACACCATCCCCCTGCTATTGGCCGTCGAAGAGAGCCACCTAGAAATCGTCCACACCCTGCTAGCCGCCGGCGCCGATATCGACATACAAGATGAAGATGGTTGGACGCCATTGATGGCCGCCGCGCAAAAATCTTACTCCGACATAGTCCGCCTTTTACTGCAGGCAGGCGCCGACCTCAATCTAAAAAATGGCGAGCGCATGACCGCCCTGACCCTGGCCAGGGCCAAGGTAGAAAACAAAAAACGCAATGGCAGGCCTACGCCCCAAGGCGAGCAAAGGAATTTCCTCAACATAATAAAAATGCTCGAAGCGGCCGAACGGGATCAATAAAGCGATCCCACATTTGGCTTGATGCACCTTGCCGGGTGCAATATACTATCCTGAAAATATCCGTCCTCAACTGCTATAGAAAGGTGGAGATCATGAAAAAGGTGCTCATCTCTGGAGCCATCGCCCTTTTGCTCGGGGCCTTATCCCCCGGCCAAACCTGGGCCGAATGCTCGGCCGATAATTGGAAAGATTGCGCCGGCAAATCCTGGGTCGACGGCGACGACATGGAAACCCCGCTGGGCAGCAAGTGGTGGCCGCACCCCTTGTGGGGCGAGGGCGACGAAGCCGGCTCGACCAATTGGTACACCAAACCCGAAGTGATCATGCGCGCCCTGGCCCAGATCAAAGAGGGCAAGGTGTACAGAATCGGCCACCCCTACACCTCCAAGATGCCGCTCTTTGGCGAGCGCAGTTTTTCGCTGCGCATCCCCGGCACGCCCTCGGGCGGGCCCTTTGGCGGCAATAAGCTGGTCTACCATGACGATTACCTGGCCACCGAGATCGGCCAGGTGGGCACCCAATTCGACGGCCTCGGCCACATTGGCGTGCAGATAGGCGTCGACGGCGACCGCAATAATATGCGTTGGTACAACGGCTTCACCAACACCGAAATGGGCACCGCCTACGGCCTGGCCAAACTCGGCACCGAAAAGCTGCACCCCATCATCGCGCGCGGCATTTTAATCGACCTGGCCGCCGTGCTGGGCGACATGGAAGCCGGCCAGGCCGCCACCATGGCCGACGTGCGCGCCGCCCTCAAAAACCAGGGCATGGAAGACTTTAAGTTTGAACCCGGCGACGCCGTCCTCTTCCGCTACGGCTGGGAGCGCCACTGGAACGACCCCGACCAGTACAATGTGGGCTGCCCCGG
>CAXGRO010000971.1:0-1597 GCA_964012055.1 uncultured bacterium | reverse complement strand
GCCGTGTTTGACCGAACTGAAGAGGCTGCGCATGCGCACCTGGTCCGGTTTAAGGGGGGACTCTTCATACGATTGTAGAACGGCGTGACCGGGGCGGTCGGCGACTAATTCTAATGGCATATTGCGTCCTCGATTAAAAGATGAAACAGATTGGTTTTTAGCTCTATGGTTAGCCTGCTAGTGGCGCTTATGGTACGGCATGCGTACAAAAAGTCAAGGCAGCCGTGGCACACTTGATAAAAATACGCAAAAACAATAAGTTGACCCAGGATTGAACAAAGAAAGGGTTCCTATGGCAGAGAAAAACACAGAATCGCGCTATGTACATCCCAATCAGGTCATGCTGGCCGAGTGTACCCGCAAGGAGATTCGCCACGCCCTAGCGCGCGGCGATTTAAAGGCGGCCATCATTCCCATTGGCGCCATCGAGCAGCACAACGAACACCTGGCTTTAGGTTTCGACATTTTTGCCTCTACTTTTATCGCCCGGCAAGTGGCGCTCAAACTCTACCCGCAGGTTACGGTGGCGCCGGGCAGCCCAGTGGGGTATTCGCCCTACCACATGGCGCGCAAGGGCACGCTGACGTTGCGCAAGGAAACGCTGCGCGCCTATCTCTACGACGTCATCGAGAGCCTGCGCACCCACGGCATTCGCACGGTGCTGGTGGTCAACGGCCACGGCGGCAACCACAATATGATTGGCGATCTGTTACCGCAGTGGCGGCGGGAATTGGACGTGACATTGGACGAGGTATCCTATTGGAGCGGCATGGGTGAGGAGAAGCAAGCGGAGATCTTGCAGGGCTATCGCGACCGGCGCGACGGCAAACTCGACACGGTGGCGCGGCAGACGGCTTTGAACCACGCTTCGGAGGAGGAGACTTCGCTGATGCTGGCGGCCCACCCGCAGCGGGTGCGCGCCTTTACTATGGAAGAGTACGACGCCGAAAATTTGGACTATGCCCACGACCTCAGCGCCAAGGTGCGCGAGTACCTTGAGCTGTTTTCGCACGAGGGGTGGCCCGAGGCCGGGCCCAACCCAGAGAATCCCCGCGACCGGGCGCGCCAGGAGAACGCCCTGTTGGCGACGGCGGACAAGGGGGCACAACTCATCGTTTTTCACACTCGTTACGTCGCCGACATGTTGCAAAAAATGATCGACGCAACAGCACAGGGCAAGGCCTGGGCGCCGGAGAAATGAGGGGAAATATGGCACCTGCGGAAGTGCGTACACCAGTTATTGGCGACGGCGAAATTAACGCCGCCGATTTTTTTGATCCGCAATCGAGCACCTGCGGTATTGCCGCAGCCATCGCCACTCTGCCAGCCCAGGGGGGGCGAGTGCGCTTGTCGGCGGGGACCTATGTGCTGCGGCGTTCGGTATATTTGCCCTCGCGCCTCAGTCTGGTGGGGGAGGGCTCTGCTACCGTGTTGGTCATCAGGCCGTTGCGAGAGATGCCGCTGCAGCGCGATTGCCGCGGCGGCGGGCGCAGTTTTGTCTGCCGCGGAAAACCGCCCTATGCAGTGGGAGACGAGGTGGGGTTGGTCGATGATAAGATGCGCGGTTGGTGGGGGACGCACGGTATCGTTAAAAAGA
>CAXGRO010000970.1:0-1612 GCA_964012055.1 uncultured bacterium | reverse complement strand
GCCACCGGCGGCATTATTCGGGCGGCAACGCCGGCTCACATACCACAAATCCCCATGACTTATGCCAACCTGCCACCGCAGTTGGAGGGGCTCAAAGTGTGCCACCTTTCCGATATCCATGTGGGGCCCTATATCCAACTCAGGGACGTGGAAACCCTAGTACACAGAATTGCCCCCCTGACCCCCGATCTCATTCTGATCACTGGCGACATCTGCGACCACATGCCACAATATCTCGATACGCTCAAAATTATCGAGTCACTACATCCTCCCCACGGCGTCTTTGCCAGCCTGGGCAACCACGAACACTTTCGCGGCCTGCACCAGGTTTTCCACGCTTTCTCGCGCTCCAATATTGCCCTGCTGGTCGACTCAGGTATTACCATCGATATTGCTGGCCAGCCGCTCTACCTTGCTGGCGCCAACGACCCGCTCTACTTGCGCGGCCCCGACGCTTACCAAAAGTTGCGCGGCTACGTTGAAAAAAGCTTTGACGGCGCCCCGGCCAACGCCTTCCACATACTCATGAGCCACCGCTCCCAAGCCCTCGACTACGCCGCCCCCTTAGGCGTAGAGTTGATTGTGGCCGGCCACACCCACGGCTTTCAGATTGGCCTGGGCGGCCGCAGTCTGCTTGACACTTGGATGTCAGAGCGTTATATCTGGGGCCACTACAAGCGACACGGCAGCCAGCTCTACACTACGGCGGGGGTGGGCCATTGGTTCCCCTTCCGCCTCGGCTGTCCGCCCGAAGCGCCGCTTATCACTTTGCACAAAGTCTGATTGCCAGGAGGTCTCTATGCGCATTCTCGTCACCGGCGCCGCCGGCCGCGTCGGTTCGACCGTCGTCCGCGGCCTGGCCCCCCGCCACCAAATCCGCGGTCATGACCGCGTGGAAATGCCCGACTTAGACGACACCGTCGTCAGCTCGCTCGAAGACTTTGAGGCACTGCTAACCGCCACGGCCGACATGGACGCCGTCGTCCATCTGGGCGGCACCCCGGGCGGCGGTAGCGGCTGGGAGGAAGTTCTCAACAGCAATATTATTGGCACCTACCACGTCTTTGAGGCGGCGCGCCAGAACGGGGTTAAGCGCATTGCTTACGCCAGCCGCGCCGGCGTGCTGGGCCCCTACCCCAGGGGGATGCGGCGCACTGTTGATCTGATCCCCAAACCGGTGGGACATTATACCATCAGCAAGATCTTTGGCGAATCCATAGGCTATTCCTACGCCCACCAATACGATATGGAAGTAGTGTGCGTACGCATCGGCAATTTTAACCCCGAACGCGACCAGCCCGAGCACCCGCACCACCTCAGCCACGGCGATTGCGTCCAGGTCTTTGAACAAGCCATCACTCACCCGGGCGTTAAGTATGAGGTCGTCTTTGGCGTTTCGGACAGCAATTGGCCGCTCTACGACATGGATCACGGTCGCCAGGCCATTGGCTATAACCCCCGGGACTTTGCAGATATTCCGGAGGATGAGTGGGACAAATAGGAAAGCAAATGCCCCTGTATACTGCGTCAAACGGTCTCCCTTTCTCCTACTCAAAGCATCAAAACCAGCTACATCGATCCAGGCAGTCCTTGGCAAAACGGCTATATCGAA
>CAXGRO010000969.1:0-1620 GCA_964012055.1 uncultured bacterium | reverse complement strand
CATCGCCAGTTTTAGCGTCGACGCCAGCAGCGGTGGCCTCACCCCTATAGGCCGCGTCGACCTCGAATCCGATTCCTCCTGCTACCTGTCCACCGACAATACCGGCAAATACATCCTCTCGGCCTTTTACAGCGCCGGCATGGTCTCCATTCACCCCATCGGCGCCGACGGCACCGCCCACGGCCCGCCCACCGAATGGCGCGAAACCGCCCACAAGGCACACTACATAGAAACGGATTCGAGCAACCGCTACGCCTTTGTCCCCCACGTTGGCGAGAGCAACGCCATCCACCAATTTCTCTTCGACGAGACCACCGGCACCCTCACCCCCAACGCCGTGCCCAAAGTCGACGGCGGTCCGGGCCAGGGCCCACGCCACTTAGCTTTCCACCCCATCAAAAACATCGTCTATGCCGACAACGAGCAGGAATCCAGCGTCACCGTCTACCACTTTGACCCCGACACCGGCACGCTCACACCCGACCACACGGTTTCCACCCTGCCCGCGCCCGACCCCGAAAACTCCAACGCCCAGATCCGCATTCACCCCAGCGGCAAAGCGGTCTACGCCTCCAACCGCGGCCACGACAGCATTGCCATGTTTGCTATCGACCCCGACACCGGCGGCATCACCTCTATGGGCCAGGAACCCACCGAGGGCATTCCGCGGCCTTTCAACATCGACCCCACCGGCAACTTCCTTTACGCCGGCGGTCAGGCCACCGGCCGCGTCGCCTCGTACCGCATCCAGGAAGACGGTACGCTCTCGCCACTGGAGATATACGAAGTCGGCAAAACGCCTTCGTGGATTCTGCCGGTCCAACTGTGAGACATCAACGTCTAATGTTATAGACATTGACGGCGAATTCGAGATGGGTTGACGAGAAACTTACTTGGGGGGCAGATGGGGGCGGTCCTACTCTGCTGCTTTGAGATCGGCGACCTCACACATGCGCTCGCCGATCTCAAAGCAAACGCAGTCATTGGAAATTGTAGGATAGCGATCCGAACGTTTTCAGGCGTTCCCCAGTTGCAGCGAGGCATAGGGAAAGATCCCCACCGTCACCTCCTTGCCCGTGCCGTTTAAATCGGCGACGACCGAATCCCACTGATTGAGCAACTGCCGCTGGGCGACTACACCTTTGAAGTCAAAGCCGTCGACCAAAGGCAAACAATAGCGCGCCTCCGTCAACATACAGTCGGCGTGCGAACCGTCCTGCGTCCGCCCAAACGCCCCGCTGCCGGCGGCACAAAAGGCGGCGTTGCCCGAACGGCAGTCCACGCAGTGCCCGCAACCCAACCTGTGATAGACGCAGACCCTATCACCGACCGCAGGGTGGTCGACATTGGGCCCAACGGCAGCGACAACTCCCGTCGGCTCGTGCCCGGAGATCATGCCCTGGCGCGCTTGAGCCCAGGCGCGGCTGCTGTGGTATTTGTGCAAATCGCTACCGCACAGGCCGGCGACTTTCGACTCGATAACCACCTGGCCGGGTCCGGGCTCCGGCCGAGTAAAGTCGCGCACTTCAACGGCGCTTTCGCCGAGATAGACAACGCCTTTCATAACGTGATGTGTGACTTTTAAAATTCGACCAGTCCGTCAAAGTCCAGGGTTTTTCG
>CAXGRO010000968.1:0-1623 GCA_964012055.1 uncultured bacterium | reverse complement strand
CCCCCAACAATTTCGGCCAATTCTCATCGGCCTGAGCAATGCGCTCTTCCATGTTCTGCTCCCACTTCTTTTGAATCTTGGGACTAAAATTTAGGTAGAGCTTGTCGTCGACAATCTTCCACGCCTGGGGGTCTATCTTGGCCGTGGTGTTGCGGCTGACCGCATAAGCGCAATAGCCGCCGTACTGGGGCGCGTGGCGCTGGGGATCTTCTTTAAACAAATCGCGGTTTTCCGCAGAGGAGAAGAACCATATGGCATCCTTCCACTTGTGGTGAAATTGGGGGCTGCCCGCTACGGGTTTGGCCTGTTTGAAGTAGGCCACCGCGTCGTAGCCGTGGATGGCCACGTGCACGGCTACGACCGGTTGCAGGGCGGAGGCGGCGGAGCTAAAGAGGAATAGGACGATCAGGATGGATGCGGGCAGGATTTTATTTTTCATTTTTAAGTTGGGGTGTTGGGGGTGAGATGTGTGGGCTTCGTTTGAATATATTAAGGGCCTAAAGCAGGGCAAGAGAAGGAGTCGACTCTATGGCGAGAAGGCCTTTGCCTTGAGCCGACATGGAGGTTGCATATATTCAGGTTTGCAAGGGGGTACTATAACAGGAGTCAACAGATGAGCGATAAACGAACCATTAAAGTGGGCGTGTTCGGTGCCGGCAATTTTGCCAACAAGCAGCACTTGCCCAATTTAAAGCAGATTGAAGGAGTTGACGTAGTAGCCATCTGCGATATCGACGAAGGGAAGGCGCGCCAGATGGCGGCGGAGTTCGACATACCGCAGGTGTACACCGACGGCCACGAGATGATCGACAAGGCGGGGTTAGACGCCATGTGGTCTATTGTGCCGGCGTTTGCGCGCACCGATGTGGAGGCCACGGCGGCTTCAAAGGGCATTCATTTGTTTAGCGAAAAGCCGCAGGCGTTGGAGATGAAAGTGGCGCGCCGCATCGACGAAGCGGTGTGCCGGGCAGGCGTGCTCAGTACGGTTTGTTTTCGCGAGCGCTACCGGCCGATTTTTCAGGAGGCCAAGCGCTTGCTGGCGGATAAGAACGTGACGCACATCCGCTTTCAGAGCGTCGGCGGGCTACCCCCGCTGGCGGGCGAGGCAACGGGGTGGGACAGCGATATGGACAAGGGCGGCACGAGTTTTTTTGATTGGGGGCCGCATGCGGTGGACTATTCGCGCTATATGAGCGGGTTGGACATGGTAACCGCCCAGGCGTTTTTAAACGTGCCCGAGAAATACGGCAAGCCGCTGTCGGCTTCGTTCAATTTTTACATGTCGAATGGGGCGACGATGACCATGACCTTTCTCGGCACCTCGCCGGGGCAGCCGCCGGGGGAACCGTATTTTCTGCTCTACTACGAGGGAGGGTATGTGGGAGTGCACAATTACTCCTATATCGATATGAACGGGGAAAAGGTCTACGAGGCCGAAGATTACAACCCCTGGTTTGAGCTAGACCGCAGGTTTTGCGAGGCGGTGCGCAGCGGCGACGGCAGCGGACTGCTCAACGACTACCACGACGGGCTAAAATCGCTGGCGCCGGTGTTGGCCGGGTGGGAGTCGGCGCGGCGCGGCGGTGCGCCAAGCTCAGCCAAAGCAGCAGCCCTAGGCCGGGC
>CAXGRO010000967.1:0-1632 GCA_964012055.1 uncultured bacterium | reverse complement strand
CCGATATTGGTGAAGGGTACCGGCATCGTAGAATCGAGTCGGGCAGCCTGCTGAAAGGCCCGCAACGCCTGCGTCATATTGCCCTCGCCATAAAACGTTTCGCCCAGCGCATTTTGCACCCGGGCGTCGTCGCACCCCTCTTGCTGAGCGCGGCGGTAATAACCGCGCGCCTTGCCCCAATTGCGGCGTTTGCGCGCCTCGTCGCCCAGCGCCAACCAGACTTCGCCTTCTTCAAGGCCGGCGCGGCGATAGGCGTGGACGGCCATGTCTTCTTTATTCATCACCGCGTAGACCCGCCCCGTCAGCCACCATATGTCCTCCTCGTCGGGCCAGCGCTGTGCAGCCTCCTGCAATGCCGCCAGGCTATTGTGCAATTGGTCGCCCAGACTATAGGCCTTGGCCAATCCTTTGTAGGATTCCAACAACATCGGGTCCACATCAATGGCCCGGCGAAAAGCCGCGGCGGCCGAATCGACTTTGCCCCACGCCAGCCACACCGCCCCCATATTGTGGTAGACCTGAGTGTGCTCTTGCAACTTAAGGGCGCTGCGATAAATCTCCAGCGCATCGGCGTAGCGCTTTTGCTCTTTGTAGGAATTGCCCAGGTTGTTGTACGCCGCAAACAAATTGGGGCGCAGTTCCAGCGCCCGCAAAAAGTGGGCGTCGGCCAATTCAAATTGATCTTTCATCAAATACGCCGTGCCAATATTGTAATAGGCCCGGTCGAGTTGAGAGTCCAGTTCCAGCGCTTTCAAACTGGTTTTAATGGATTCTTCCAGGCGCATTTGCTCCAGATAGGCCTTGCCCAAATTTACGTATGGCCGCGCCATCGCCGGCCCTTTGGCCACCGCATCGGCCCACAGCACTTCCTCGTTCTCCCACGTCTCATTGCGTTGGATGCACAGTATTGCAAAAACCAGCAACGCAATGACCTTTAACCTAAAACCGTTTAGCGGTACCAGCGCGGCCAATGCCAAACTCGCCCCGACCATGGGCAAATAGAGCCGGTGTTCGTTGACCAGCACATTGAGCGGCACGAGCGCAGAAGGCATGAGGGTAAGAAAAAACCAGTACAGGCCAAATGCCACCACATTGCCCTTCTGCTTTTGCCCCACCAAGACCGCCAGCAGCGACGCGAGCAGCGCGCCCGCCAGCAACACATGCCCGTCTGCAAAACTCGAGCTGACGGAAAACTGCGGTTCGACGCTAAGATTTGCCGGCACGGCGCCGAGCCACAGATAATAAACCAGCGCCTTGATCTGCGTCGCCCACTGTGCCGCCAACCCCCGCACTGGGTCACCCAGGGCCGCGCCAATGATCGCTCGCGTGCCCAGCACATAGAGCGCGCCCAGCAAAGCTGGAATTGCCAACCAGCGCCAGTGCCGCTGCCCCCCTTGCATCCACAGGTAGATGCCGGCCAGCACCGGAAAAGTAATGGCTATAGACTTACACAGCAGGCCGCCCAGAAAACAGGCGGCAAGCAAAACCTGCTTGCGGACCGTCATGCCCTGCGCCCGGGCTTGTAACACCAGCCAGAACGCCCCCAGGTAAAACGCCGTGGCCATCAGCGAAGAACGGCTGCTGATATAATTGACCGGCTCGCTCATTAGCGGGTGGACGGCAAAAATCAGT
>CAXGRO010000966.1:0-1646 GCA_964012055.1 uncultured bacterium | reverse complement strand
AGACGATTGACCAGAGATGTTCGAGCGGAGGATGCGCTTTGGCCCTTAACGAACCCTCAGATAAGGACCCCCGACAGGTCTCACTATAAGAATTTCGGCCGGCCAAAGCAACGTGTTTTCCTTTCTCATTTCAGCCTTGGAGGCCCCTATGACTCGTCAAAAAAAGAGGACTACGCCGCGTTGATCGGTATCGATTGGGCTGACCAAAAACACGACTATTATTTGGGCGTGGCTCAATACGGACAGGGTCGAGTGCGGTATCATCGAATCGCGGCCGGAAAAAGTAGCCGATTGGATCAACCAACTTCGGAAACGCTTCAAAGGCCAAAAGGTAGCCCTCTGCATAGAGGCGTCCAAAGGCGCCTTGATGCACCAGCTGGTGACGGTAGAATTTATCGATCTCTACCCGATTAATCGCAGGCGCTATCTCATTTTCGCAAAGCCTTTGCCGTTAGTGGCGCCAAAGATGATCCCGTCGATGCGCAACTGATGTGGGAATACCTCCTCAAACATCGCGACCGACTCCAGGTGTGGAAACCCGAAGATATCGATACCCGTACGCTAGCCTACCCGGCGCCGGTCCGGCCTTAGCGCCACGTCTGTTGGTGGCCATGGGTACCGATCGAGCACGCTTTTCCTGTGCTGACGACGTAGCCACCTTTTCGGGCATAGCCCCTGTCACTGAGCGTAGCGGCCAACACACCTGGGTCCATTGGCGGTGGGCCTGCTCTAAATTTCTCCGCTAATCCTTTCACGAATTTGCCAATCTATCTCGCCACCAATCCACCTGGGCAAACGCCTATTACGAAGCCCAACGAGGGCGGGGAAAATCCCATCATGCGGCTTTAAGAGCCTTGGCATTTAAATGGATCCGTATCATTTACCACTGCTGGAAACAGCGGCAAGTCTACGATGAAGCCAAATATCTGGCCGCGCTTAAAAAAAGAAATTCACCCTTGATAAAATTTATGGCCCAGGCCGTCTAAAATGGCAAAAAAGGCTTGACAGCTATACTCAGATATCTCTGGTGCTTTGTGAGGCCCCCTTCCCCCGGCCGCTCCCCCACAAAGCACCGCCGGCAAAACCCCCTAACGGCCTAACATTCTAAAGGGATCGTTTGTGGTGCAGTGCCAGATAATAGGGGTTGGGGAGGGAGCATCAAGCGCGGTTGTTATTAGGGCTATCGCCGTTAGGCAATCCAGATGTTGGCCGGAAAGGGGGCGGGGTGGGTCCGGAGCCGGAGCAGTACTGTTTGAGGTCGCCCCACTGCAGGTCCCCGTCCGCATTACAATGTCCACACCATCTTCTTCCGCAATGTTTCAAATAACTACGAGGGCCGTCGCCCGCCGCTACAGCCACTAGAACGCCCCCAAAGAACTAGCGCAAGAGGAGGGTTTCCCCGCCTCTTTTCCCGTCGGCCCCAGGCGGCCGAGTTTACTGCTCCGGCGCAGGACCCACCCCCGCCTCCTTTCCCCACCTCCGACCCCTATCTACTTGACGCACAATACCCCCCAAGATAAGTTGTCTTTCCCAATCTCACCGTCGCCAGGAAACGGCCCCTTTTGAAAAAAGCCATCCCCCAGGAATATCACAGCCACCTCAAAGACCGCCGTGCCGCCCAAGAAGGCGATTCCCGCCAATCCGCC
>CAXGRO010000965.1:0-1648 GCA_964012055.1 uncultured bacterium | reverse complement strand
GGGCTCAGAAACACTCACATCAAAACTGGGTCAACTATGGAAGGTCACGCCAATTGTTCCATCCCCAAACAAAGCCACCACACCCAACGCAGCTACGCGATCCATCAACTCGTCGTAAATTCACGGCCTCACACAGTTATTTCCACCCTGGACAACATTGGCAAAATCGTACTGCGAAGCCAGGGAACGCGCAAAGTTCACGGACTGAACAATAGTCTCTGTATTCTGCAGCAAGCCGCCAAAGAACCGAAAATCCGCTATCGAGCCGCGGTCTTGGCTGGGCACGTAGAGCGTTATGGCGTTGTCGCTTTGCGTCACAACAGAGAGGCATAGGTTTATTTCCCCAATGGCGTGGTTGCTGTAGTGCGAAGCTTCCGCCAAGACGGTCAACTCGCCCGCCTCTATTTTGGCCACCCGCAGAATGCCCCCTATATGCGGGGTCTGGATCCAGGCCAACTCCACAGTGCTGTCGCCGTCCAGGTCGTAAATGGCCGCAACGTTGAGCCACCTGGACGATCTCCCAATCTCCTCGACCCAGGCAAATTCGCTTAACGCGTTCTCCACAACCTTGTAGATCGCGATACCCGCCCCCTTGTCCACATGGGCGCGAATCGCAATCACCTTCACCTGTCCGTCGCCGTCGACATCAGAGAGACGCGGTCTGATATCTTCAAATACGTATTGGTCGCTAAGTATGTGCATATAACTGGTCCCTTCTCTCCATACGACCAGTTCTCCAGCTTCTACCACATCGCCCAATATGCCGTGAGTATACCGGGTAGTAGGCCGGGCGTATTGCGCATAGACGGTGCTGTCTTCACTGACGGCAATTTGTTTTTCGGGAAGCTGATCGAAATCCTCCGACAGGAACGCCACCACTCCATCGTGATCCACCGGGGACGCCGCTTCTACGGCGTCATCCAGCCCAATGCCCTCGACCCCGGTGTCATCCGCCCCAGGCCCACATCCAGCGCATCGCCCGATTCGACGCCGACCGCAGTTTCGCTCGGCTCGACACTGTTGATACTGGAGTCAGTACAAGATAGTATGGCAAACGGGATCAATAGCGCTAAAAGATAATGCGACATATCAAGTCATTAGCGGGTAAAACAATCTTTAATACTTCGCATGGAAATAAAAGAGTTCGGCCGCGCCGCAAAAACGCCTCGGTTGAGTTCACAAAACACTTATTATAGAATATTTACCTACAGATATCTTCAACCTCGCACTCCAGCGCCGCACAGAGTCGGCGCGCCACCTCGTCGCTGACCTCCTTACCCTCTTCAAAAATTTCGCGCAGCACCATATAATCCACCCCCGCGCTCTGCGCCAAATTGTGTTTGAAGAGAATGTTCTTGCGCCGCATATAGCGCGTCGTCGCCTCCACCTTCAGCCGCGCCATGCGCTCACCTAATTCCGTAGCTGTCCAGCACGCCCTGCCACATGCCCCGCGCCCGCATAATCAACTCCAACACCTCGCGTATTGCCCCGCTGCCGCCCGCCGTCCGGGTGACAAAATCGGCCTCGCGCTTGACCTCCGGGCGCGCGTTGGCCACCGCCACTCCCAGGCCCACGCGGTGGATCAGCGGCACGTCGGGCAGGTCGTCGCCCATGTAGGCCACCTCCTCGTCGCCCACGCCGGCGTCTT
>CAXGRO010000964.1:0-1651 GCA_964012055.1 uncultured bacterium | reverse complement strand
GTGGGGGCCGGGCCGGGGGAAAGGGGGGCCGGGACTCACAACCGCAAAGCGGTTGTGGGGGAGTTGGTCCGGGCAGGCCCCCCGAGGGCCTCACAAAGCACCAGAGGCAAGGCCCCCGCCCCCTGGCGCCACCAACCCCCACGAAAACCCACCAAACCCCAAAATACCGCAGTCCTTACTTCCTAGCTTTGCGTTTCTTTCCAGTCTTTTCCACGCGCCGCACAGTGTGCCCATTTTGCACAGCGGCGTGTAGCTGTTTAAAGGCTTTACTGCCGTCATCGCCTACGGGATCCAGGGTTGCGTCCGCTTCGCATACGGGCATGGCGTCTTTGGGGTAGACGCTGTGGAGCTCCTGTTTTGAACAGCCGAAGTAGGTCACCTCGCCGTTGGCACGGGCGTAGCGATAGACGTGGCGCGGGGTGTCCAACCAGCTGTAGTCGACCCGGTATTTCTTGACGGCTTTTTGATCGACGCTAAGGCCCAGGCCAGGTTTTTCTGGGACGCGATAGAAGCCGCCGCGCAATTCGATGTCTTCTTTGAGCAATTGGCTGCGCCAGATGTTCATGCAGGTGATGGCCGGCCACTTGGCCTGGCTGCAGACGGCGCCCAAGTGGGCGGCCCAGGTGGTGGTGATGCCCGTGCCCACCAGTTGCAGCCAGAACGGTTTATTGGCCGTCTCGCACACCGTCGCCTGGCGCAAGATGCTGGCGGCGCCGGCGCACACCACAAAACCGTCGGTCACGTCCTCGTACAGAGTGGTGGGGATGGGCGGCGAGCCGTAGTGCATGGCCACGGGACGGTCGATGCGGGCGCGGATGTGTTTATTGCCGGCCACGTCGCCCTGCGGGATTGGGGTTTCGATCATGGCCACCTGCTCGTACTGCTCCAGGCTTTTGAGCAGTTCCACCGCGTTGGCCGCGTTGGCCAGGGTGCTGTTGAAATCGAGGTCGAGTTTAAATTGCCTGGGCACCACTTTGATGATGGCGCGGATGGCGGCGTGCAGGTCGTACCAGGTGCGCGCTTTGAGTTTGGCCGTCATGTACCCCTGTTTGACGGCGGCGGCGCATTGCCGCGCCCAGTCTTGCGGCGGCATGTCCATGCCCCACCACGAAATGGGGCACCACTCCCGCACTTTGGTGCCCAGCAGGGTGTAGGCGGGCACGTTGAGGGTTTTGCCCACGGCGTCGAAGAGGGCCATTTGCACGCCGGCTCCCAGGTTGTCGTGCCACAGCAAGCTGCCGGCTTCTTTGCCGACGATTTGGTCGGCGATGTTGTCGGGCACTTTGGCCCAGGTGTAGTTGGGGATGGTTTCGCCCCAGCCCACGATGCCGTTGTCGAGGGTGATTTTGCATAGTTGGACGATGCGCCAGTGGGGAAGCCAGTATTGCATGTGCTGGTTGGTGTGGGGGGTGAAGGGAACGTCCAAGTAGGTTAGTTCGATGTCGGTAATTTTCATGGGGATCCTCTATATTTTTGTGAGTGATTTTGTTGATTAATACATCAGGAAGAGGGGGTTGTCAATGTGTGGCTATAGATTTCTGGGGGTCTTTTGAGTAGTATTTAGTTACTGGGGCTGGTTCTGGTGGGACGGTGGGTAAGAGGGGGGCCTCGCTCATGTCGCTCAACTCTTCGAGTTGGCGGACCTTCGGTG
>CAXGRO010000963.1:0-1656 GCA_964012055.1 uncultured bacterium | reverse complement strand
CGCTAATTTCACTCGATGGCCGTTTAATTGGAATTAACACCGCTATTTATTCGCGCGGTGGAGGGTCTAACGGTATCGGCTTCGCAATACCATCAAAAATGGTAGAGACGGTTATCAGTGGCGCGGAGACCGGTGGACGGGTAGTAAGGCCATGGATTGGCGCTACTGGGCAGTCTGTTGATGCGGAAATTGCCAGTTCCTTGAGGCTTGCTCGCCCATTCGGGGTGCTAGTAAATAAAGTCTACAGGAATGGCCCGGCCGGAGCGGCAGGGTTGAGGGTTGGTGACGTAATCGTATCAATAAATGGAAAGCCCATTCCGGATGCCAATGCGCTTAAATTTCGTATCGCGACGATGGCTGTGGGCGGAGCCGCAAAGGTAGGTGTTTTGAGGTCCGGTCGCCCATCAGAGCTATCCATTAAACTAATTCCCGCTCCAGAGGTGCCGCCAAAAGACCTAACGCTATTAACAGGTAAAAATCCCTTCGCGGGGGCAGAAGTCGCAAATTTGTCACCAGCCCTGGCGGAAGAACTATCACTAGAGGGTGACTTAACAGGGGTAATCATCGTCCGTATACGGCGTCAATCAACGGCAGCTCGAATTGGTTTGGCACCGGGCGACACTTTGTTACGACTTAACAGTTTAGATATAGTGTCAGTCGCTAAGCTAAAAAGTCTGTTGCGCCAAAAATATACGGCCTGGCGAATAGAGATTAAACGTGCCGGCCAAATACTGCAGATAAATCTGCGAGGTTGAGCGTGAGCCAGGATACCGACAGCCTTTTCCAAACAATCACACCCCGGCCACTTGCTGATAATATGCGTCCAAAAAATCTACACGATGTTATCGGACAGGACCATCTTACTGCTGCCGAAGCACCATTAGGCCGAATGTTAGAAGAGGGTCGGTTATACTCTATTATTTTTTGGGGACCACCGGGTACGGGGAAAACAACTCTGGCACGTCTATTGTCAGAAAACCCAAAATACGATTTTGAGGCCCTATCTGCGGTGTTTGCAGGTGTCGCAGACCTCCGTCGTGTATTTGACACGGCTAGACAGCGACGGAGCGATGGAAAAGGGACGTTATTATTTGTTGATGAGATACATCGTTTCAACCGATCACAGCAAGATAGTTTTTTGCCGTTGGTCGAGGACGGTACGGTGGTGCTCGTTGGTGCCACGACCGAGAACCCTTCCTTTGAATTAAATGCCGCTCTTTTGTCGCGTTGCAAAGTGTTAGTATTAAAACGCCTGGAGCGGCCGGCCCTCCGCGAACTTATATTAAGGGCAGAAAAAAAATTAGGCAGAAATTTGCCTTTATCGGCGGACGCGCGCACGGCACTTTGCGATATGGCCGACGGTGATGGGCGTTACTTGCTAAACTTGGTTGAAGAAGTATCAAGCGTCGCTACAGAAACACCATTAGACGTATCCGCACTAACAGAGTTTACAAATAAGCGCGTCCCAATATACGACAAGTCACGCGAAACGCATCATAATCTTATTAGTGCGCTCCACAAGTCACTCAGGGGATCTGACGTCGACGCTGCACTATATTGGGTGAGTCGGATGCTCGTAGGTGGGGAAGATCCTCGTTATATAGCGCGAAGACTTACCCGGTTTGCCGTTGAGGACATCGGTTTGGCCGATCCACG
>CAXGRO010000962.1:0-1669 GCA_964012055.1 uncultured bacterium | reverse complement strand
GTATTTTTCCCACCTTCGATTGGGATGCCAGTTGGCTAAAAAAATCATCCCACTATCCCTCCCTGAGGGAATTCGGCCGAATGGCCGCTTAAAAAGTGGCCACTATATTGTCTATAAAGAGATTTTAAAAAGGGACCCAAAGGGCATTTTAAGAAGAAAGAAGTCTTTTTAAAAGACCTCTAAAGCGAGTAGGGACTACCCCTAAAATGTTGTGATCCGATATATCAGATATAATACGATATATCGGATCCGACTGGGGAAATGACACTCCATTCCTTCCTCTTATAAGACCTGATATCTTATGAGCAGGACCATTGATAAATTTTGTCGGATTTATAGGCCAATGCCATGCTTACATCCGATCAGTTGGCGCACTATCGCGAATACGGGTACATCGTCCTGAAGCAATTTGTCGCTTTGCCAGAGGTCGACTGGCTGCGCCGCGAAGTCCGGTAGATGATGGGTGGGGCGCCGATCAACCGCGGTGCCGAGGTGTACGCGCAGGGCCGGCTGGTAGCCCACCCCGGGAATTTCTCGTTCGCCGAGCGGCAAGACGGCGGCCAGGTGCTCAATCGCATCAGCACGCCACTGGGCGGTCGTCGGTGTTGTTAGAGGTCTATGGCAATCCGCGTCTGTTGGGGGCGGTGGAGAGTCTATATGGCGAAAATTCGTGCCTTTTGCCGAATCCATCGTCATTAAAGTACCCAACGCGGGGGCAGCCTTCGCCTGGCATCGGGACGGTTCCCTGAAAACGGGACCGCTGCCCGAGCGGGGCGTCAATTTTGGCATCTACTTGCATGCTTCCGATACTGAGAACGGCTGTTTGCACGTGCTGCCGGGATCGCACAGAAGGGGGCGGATTGACCTCGAAGCGCTGGTGGAGAAGTGTGGCCACTTGCCGGGGGCTCTTCCGGTTGCGGCCGAGCCCGGTGACGTGGTGGTGTACAGCCGCAACCTGGCGCACGGCTCTTTTGCCAATGCGTCGCCCGATTTGCGGGTTACGGTCTACTTTGGTTACCACGCGCGCCAGACGGTGGAGGGCATTTATGCGCCCGAACACATCCGCCAGCGCATGCAGGTGATTCCTCTAGCGATTGGGCGCCGGGTTGCGTCGGGGCTGTATGTGGATGAAGCACCTTACAGCTATCGGCCGTTGTCCGATACGGGCGAACTGGGCGCGGCGGCGCAGCAGCAAATCTTGCGGGCATCGCCGCTGGCCGTATGATTCGCTTGCGCAAAGTCCCTATTCAATATTATCTATAAACAGTATACAAGATATATAACCACAGCATAGGATCTCACATGGAGCTACATCAAGCACCTCAAAAAGTTACGCTGCCCTTTGGCCAGGTCGTAAAAATGATCGTGCCCTACGCTCGTTCCAAAGTGGTCGAGCAAATCAAGAGCGTGGCCCTGATCGTCGCCTATCTGGCGTTGTTCCAATTGGTAGTTTTGAACATACCCATAGCCAACGCCCTGACTGTGGCGCTGGGCATCGGCGTGGTGGTTTTGGGACTGGCCTTCTTCATGGAGGGGCTGTTCCTGGGCCTGATGCCGCTGGGAGAGACCTGCGGCATTCGCTTGCCGCAGAAGACGGTGCTGCCCGTCATTCTCATTTTTGCCTTTGTTTTGGGCCTGGGCGCCACCTTTGCCGAGCCGGCCATCGGGG
>CAXGRO010000961.1:0-1711 GCA_964012055.1 uncultured bacterium | reverse complement strand
AGAGCGCGGGTAGGTGGGCGACATTTTGGGCGGGTCGCCGGTGACAAAGAGCACGTTGTGGATGCGGTGGGCATGGTAGCCTATGAGGCGGCTTTGCACCCCCATGACGTTGAGGTCGCGGCCGGTAAAGTGGGGGATGAATTCGAGCCCGTCGCCCGTTTGCGGCGGCCAGTCTAGGCGCTGGCGTGCGATGCCGATGAAGTCGCCCGGCGGCATGAGCGGGATGCCGCGCGAGCCGTCTGTGACGTCGACGGCGTCGGCCAGGCCGCTGTGGGTCAGGGCGGCGATGAAGTCTATTTTGCTCTGTAGTGTTTTGGGGGCGGTGCCGCGGGCGGGTAAAATTTCGACGCTGACGGCGAATTCGCCCTCTTTGAGTTTGCGCGAAAACGGGCCGTTATCCCTTTTCTGTTGGTCGCCCACTGGCTGAAGTTCCGACACCTGGAATACTGCTTGAGACGAAACGGCGGTGCCGCGGTGACTGCTCAGGTAGTTGTGCATTTCCTTCACATGGGGCGGGTGTACGTCGCAGCAACCGCCCACCAGAGCGAGGCCGCGCTCGGCAAAGGTGCGCACCAGCTTGCCCATGTATTCGGGGTTGACGCGCGCCATGTAGCGGTGGCCGATGCGTTGGAAGCCGCCGGCGTTGGGCATGGCCGAGAGCCTAAGGCGGCCGTCGCGCACGGCGGCCAGATCGGCAACGGCGTCGAGGGCGGCCGTCGCCTCCCAGGGGGCGCAGCAATTAAAGCCGGCGATGTCGACGCCCATGTCGGCCATGGTTTTTACGAAGACGACCGGTGCCTGTTCCCAGGACGTACTGGTCTCGGTTTGGGGCGACATCTGCACGATGAGCGGCAGGGTTTTATCCCTTTCCTGTACAAGTTCGATTAGCGAAACTATGTGCAGCAGCGAGGTGAAAGTTTCCAAAAGCAGCGCGTCGACGCCGGCGGAGACGAGGGCGTCTATTTGCTGGCGGTAGACCTGTTTGACCTCCTGCAGCGATTCCTGGCCGCTGAGGGTGGGGCCGATGGAGCCCAAAACAAAGAAGGGATAGGAGATCTGCGTCTGGGCGCGAAAGACCTCGATAGCCTGGCGCGCCAGTGCCACGCCAGCGCGGTTGATGGCGTCGGCGTGCTCGCCCTGGCCCAGTGGGCTCAGGTGAGTTTGGTTGGCGCCAAAGGTGTTGGTAGTGAGGCAGCGGGCGCCCGATTGGAGGTAGGAGTAGTGGATCTCGCGCACCAGGTCGGGGTGGTCTAGGTTGAGGGCTTCGTAGACGTGGTTGGTCTCGGAAAGGCGGCCGGTGCGCTCAAAGAGGTAAGATCCGGTGGCGCCGTCGCCCAGCAGCGGGGCCGTTTGCAGTTCTTCCCAAAAGGCGTTCATGGCGTTTCGCACTCGACCTGTTCCAATTGTTCGATTACGTCTTTGGGCTGGATGCGGTTTTTAAAGAAGAACACGCCGCCGGGGACGTCTTTAAAGTCATCCTCGCTGACGTTGAGGTTGGAGGATACGGCGACGATGAGATCGCGGCGCTGGGCGCGGCGCAGTTTTTCGAGTTTGCGGTGCAAATATTCGGGGCGCCAATAGCCCATTATCTCAAAGAGGGCGGTGCGGCCGTCGGGGTGGCGGAAGGCGAAGTCGGGGATCATGACGGTCTCTTTGAGATTGATGATCTCGGTCTCGCGCTCCATCTGCCACTCGGTTTTGGCTTTGGCAA
>CAXGRO010000960.1:0-1712 GCA_964012055.1 uncultured bacterium | reverse complement strand
GCCTCGAAGGCGTTGCCGCGGTGCGCGTCGAAGGCGGGCTAGAGGAAGAAATTCCCGTCGAGGTCGAGAGCGCCCGCCTGGCGGCCCTGGGCATTCCCATCACCCAGGTGACCAGCCGCCTGGCCGCCGAAAACGTCAATATGACCGGCGGCCTGCTCAAAGACGGCGAGGCCGAATTTTTGGTGCGCACCCTCAACGAGTTCAAGAGCGTCGACGAGATAAACGACATCGTCGTCGGCCAAATCGGCCCGGCGCCCGTGTTCTTGCGCGACGTCGGCAAAGCCTACCGCGGCCACCAGGAGCGCGAGGTCATCGCCCGCATTGACGGCCATGAGGGCGTCGAAATCGCCGTCTTTAAAGAAGGCGACGCCAACACCGTGCAGGTGAGCCAGCTGGTGCGCCAGCGCCTGGAGGAATTCAGGGAAGACAACCAGAGCCTGCTTAACCACAGCCGCATGGAAATCGTCTTCGACCAGGCCACCTTCATTCAGCAAGCGGTAGACGAGGTGCTCAACACCGCCGTTCTGGGCGGCGTTTTGGCCGTGATCGTGCTCTTCCTCTTTTTGCGCGACATCAAGGGCACCGCCATCATCGGCCTCTCCATTCCTATCTCGGTGGTCGCCACCTTCTTTTTTATGTTCACCTCCGACGTCAGCCTCAACATCATGTCGCTGGGCGGGCTGGCGCTGGGCATCGGCATGTTAGTGGACAACTCCATTGTGGTGCTCGAAAGCGTGCAGCGCTACCGCGACCAGGGGCTGGGCGTGCTCGAAGCGGCGCGGCGCGGCAGCAGCGAAGTGGGCAAGGCGGTCATCGCCGCCACCACCACCACCATCTGCGTTTTCCTGCCCATCGTTTTTGTCGAGGGCGTGGCCGGCCAGCTCTTTAAAGACCAGGCCCTCACCGTCACCTACTCGCTGGTGGCCTCGCTCATCGTCGCCCTCATGCTTATTCCCATGCTGTCGTCGCTGGGACTGGAAGGTGTTCTGGCCGAGGGCGACAGCCGCGAAGGTCGAACCGTGCGCGGCCCGGCCCTCGTCTTGCGCGGCCTGCGCGGCCTGTTCTCGTTCGTTGGCCGCATTTTCACCCTATTGCTGCGCCCCTTCTACTGGGTCTTCGATCTCTTTTACGGCGCCCTACACCGTGTCTACCCCGGCGTCCTGGCCTGGGCTCTGCGCCAGCGCCTAATCGTATTGCTGAGTTTGGTCCTGGTCGCCGCCCTCGTCCTCAACAAAGCGCGCGACTTGGGCCTGGAACTGATCCCCGAAATGAGCCAGGGCGAATTCCTCGTCGAACTGGAGTGGCCCGCCGGTACGCCGCTGGAAACCACCGCCCTGGGCGTTGCTACCGTCGACGGCAGCATGCAAGAGATTGCCCAGGTCGCCACGGTCTTTGCCACCGTGGGTGCCAGCGGCGAGTCGGGCGGCTACGCCGACGAAAAGAAAGAACACATGGCCCAATTGCAAGTGCGCCTGCAGGACGGGGCGGCGCGGCAGGAAAACAAATTTTCGCGGCAGTGGTTGCTGTTGTCGACGGCACGCCCCTCGGCGCACACACAAGCCTTGGTGGAGCGGCGAACGCCGTACTATCCGACATGGCATCACCGGTCACCGGTCATAAGGCCACTGACCACATCCGTATCATGGCATTGTTGGAGACTACACTTGAGTTTACCTACCAGGTACTAGCACCAAATGGGACCTTCGTCGGAA
>CAXGRO010000959.1:0-1718 GCA_964012055.1 uncultured bacterium | reverse complement strand
CCCGCCACTTCCTCGTCGAACAAGTGGGACTGCTCGATCATGTCCACCGCAATATGGGGCTCCTCGTCTTGTTCGCCTGCTGGGCTTTGGTCTGGTTCACCCGCCTCGACGTGCCCCATTTGCGCCGCGCCACCTTGCTGACGGCGTTGCTGGCCACGGTGCAATTTTTCGCCGGCCTCGGTCTGGCCTACCTCGCCCTGCCGCCGTCGCTCCAGGTTGTGCACATCGCCTGTGGCAGTTTGCTTTTGGGCGGCCTGGCCACCACCGCCTTGCTGGCGCCGCGTCTGGCGCCCATAAAGGCGTGAAATTTCTCTTGGCCAACTATCCTAATTTCAGTAAATTCAACAAAATGTAAACACCATCTCTCATATTCATGCCATGCCTGAACCCACTACTCAAGACCTTATAGAGCGCTGGCGCGACGAGCCCGCCCCGCTCTTGCCCGTGCTGCACGCCCTGCACGACCGCGACGGCTACCTCTCCGAAGAATCCCTGCGCGAAGTCTCCAAAGTCCTGCGCATTCCCCTGGCCGAACTCTTCGGCACGGTCACGTTCTACCACCACTTCGCGCGCTCCGCCCCCGGCCAGAGCGCCCCGCGCGTTTGCACTGGCCCCATCTGCCGTCTCAAGGGCAGCGAGGCCTTGCTCAAAGCGCTGGAAAAAGACGGCGCCACCCCTATGCCCTGCTCGGGCCGCTGCGACGCGCCCGTTCCCGTGCTCCAAGGACACACCACTTTAATTGGCACTTCTGCCGCCGACTTAAAACCCGAACCCTCCCCCCTGCCGCCGCCCAATCCCGGCGACCTGGAAGAATGCGTCTTTGTCCACATCCGCGAGCCCGACCGCGCCACGCTGCAAGGTTATCGCCGCAGCAGCGGTTACAGCGGCCTGGAAAGGGCCGTAACTTCCATGCAACCCGCCGACGTTCTCAACTTGATCGAAGAGAGCAAATTGGCCGGACGCGGCGGTGCCGGCTTTCCCACCGGCCAAAAATGGCGCGCCGTTGCCGAGGCGCCGGGCCAGCCCAAAACCATCGTGTGCAACGCCGACGAAGGCGAGCCGGGCTGTTTTAAAGACCGCGCCATCCTCGACTACGACCCCCACGCCGTCATCGAAGGCATGGCGGCCGCCGCCTACGCCACCGGCGCCCAGCGCGGTTTCATCTACCTGCGCTACGAATACCCCGAAACCTTAAAAATTCTCGAGCGCGCCGTGGCCGAAGCCTGGGAGGCCGGCCTGTTGGGCGAAAAAATCCTCGGCACCGACTTCGACTTCCGACTCCACATCCGCCGCGGCGCCGGCGCCTATATCTGCGGCGAGGAAGGCTCCCTGCTCAACAGCCTGGAGGGCAAGCACCCCTACCCGCGCAACCGCCCGCCCTTTCCGGTCACCCACGGCTACGACAACCTGCCCACGGCGGTCAATAATGTCGAAACCCTGGCCTCGGTGCCACACATCCTGGAGCGCGGCGCCGAGTGGTACCGCAATTTGGGCACCAACGGCCAGGCCGGCACCAAACTCATCAGCCTCTCCGGCGACGTACAGCGCCCCGCCAATTACGAAGTGCCGCTGGGTTTTCCGCTCAAAACATTGCTCTACGATTGGGCCGGTGGCCCGCCGCCTGGGCGTTCTTTTCAGGCCGTCACCATGGCCGGTCTCTCCGGCGGTTTTCTGGCTGGCGACGACCTCGACGTCACTCTGGACGAGCCCAGCATCCG
>CAXGRO010000958.1:0-1729 GCA_964012055.1 uncultured bacterium | reverse complement strand
GAGGAGGCCGGGGGAGGCGGATTGGATTTGAGGGGTGTCGGTGGGCCAGTGCCAGCCGTGGGCGGGGGTGGTGAATTGGGTGCGGTGGAGGGTTTGCATATTTGAGTGTCTCGTTTTGGTGGATGCGTTTTATGTGGTATGGTGGACGATTCCCTGGCATTGCATATAATTCTATGCAATGGAGATGTTAGAAGGGAAAGAGAATAGAGAGAATTAGTATAAGATTTTATATAATTGAAAACGAGTGATTAAATGATATGATCTTGATAGATCAGCTACAGCACACTGCGTCCCAAGCAAAACCCTATAACAATTTGAGTCAAATATCTCCCCATAGTTGCCAGGACGAGTTATTCTGTCTTTAATATAGCCTAATAAATAAAAACCATCTCTACAACGCGAGGATATTATGAGTGAAGTTGGCATGCGAAAAGACGATTTGGACACCCCCAGCCTCTGGGTGGATCTGGACAAAATGGAAAACAATATCGCCACCCTGGCCGCGCGCTTTAAAGAAGCGGGCGTCAATTGGCGGCCCCACACCAAGGGCATCAAAGTGCCGGCCATTGCCCATAAAGCCATTGCCGCCGGCGCCATGGGCGTGACCTGCGCCAAACTGGGCGAGGCCGAGATCATGGTGGCCGCCGGCATTAAGGACATTCTGGTGGCCAACCAGGTGGTGGGGCCGCGGAAGATCACGCGCTTGATTAACCTGGTGCGGCAGGCCGATGTAAAGGTGGCGGTGGAGAGCGAGGCGAATATTGCCGAGATCGGTCGCATGGCCAGCGAGCGCGGTCTAGAGGTGGGGGTGCTGGTGGAATTGAACAATGGGATGGAGCGGGCCGGGGTGCTGCCGGGGGCGCCGACACTGGAGATGTCGAAAATTGCGCACCAGACCCCGGGAGTGCGCTACCAGGGGGTGATGGCCTGGGAGGGGCACACGTCGGTTATCGAAGACCGCGAGGAGAAGCGCCAGGTGATTGAAGAGGTGGTGGGATTGTTGGTCGACAGTGCCGAGCAGTGCCGCGCGGCGGGGTTGCCGGCGGACATTGTCAGCGCCGGCGGCAGCAATACGTATAATGTCACGCCTTTTATAAAGGGTATTACCGAGATTCAGGCGGGGGGGGCGATTTTTAACGATGCGACGTATCGCACGCGTCACGTGGAGACGGATCCTTCCATTTTTGTGCGCGCTACGGTGACGAGCCGGCCAGCGCCGCATCGCATTATTTTTGACGTGGGCTTTAAGTCTTTGCCCAATTGGTATAGAGATCCCGATCCGCTGGGGTTGAGCGGGGTGAAGGAGGTGAAGATGTCGGCCGAGCACGGGCAAGTGATTTTGGAGGGGCCGAATGAGGAGGTGAAGGTGGGGGATGTGTACGATTTTATTGTGGGGTATACGGATTGTACGCTGTTCTTGTACAATGAGATTTACGGCGTGCGCGATGGGGTGGTGGAGGCAGTGTGGCCGATTCAGGGGCGGGGGATGTTGCGGTAGATGTAAAGGATTGGTGCGAGGGCTGGCCAGTATAGCCCCCAATTGAATGAAGTGATAGCAAATACCAAGGGATGGTCTCCTCGGTTTATTGCGTCTGCACTCCTAAGAAGCCGTCTTAAAATTGCGCGTTCTTCGCGCTTCTTTTGAGTAAGAGATGAATCATCGCGATCTGAATTAACGCCTCGCTGTTGCGCGGCAGGACTTCATAATTTTTCGAATGGCGCCGAAAAT
>CAXGRO010000957.1:0-1746 GCA_964012055.1 uncultured bacterium | reverse complement strand
ATCTCGGCCAGGGGGATCCGGCGCGGGTCGGCGACAATGAGCTTGGCGCCGCGCGCGATGGCTTTTTTTAAACGGGTGGCCGCTACCGGGTGGCACTCCGTCATATTGGTGCCGATGCAGAAAATTACATCGGGTTTTTCCATGTCGGCCAGGGGGTTCGACATGGCGCCTCTGCCTATTGTGGCCGCCAGACCGGCGACCGTGGGGGCGTGTCAGGCACGGCTACAATTGTCTATTTGGTGGGTGCCAAAGCCCGCGCGTATAAATTTTTGCATGGTGTAGGCCGCCTCGTTGGGTGCCCGGCCCGAGGCCACGGCGTAGATGCTCTCCTTGCCGTGCTCGGCCAGGGCGCGGCCAAAACCGGCGGCGGCGCGGTCCAGCGCTTCGTCCCAGGAAGCTTCGTGGAGTTCGCCGTCGTCGCCGCGCACCAGCGGCGTGGCGAGGCGGTCGCGGTGCTGTACAAAGTCAAAGGCAAACTGCCCCTTGACGCAGAGGGCGCCTTCGTTGGCCGGGCCGTCCATGGCCGGCTGGATGCCGACGATATTGTCCTCCTTGGTCATGATGTCTACCGCGCAGCCGACGCCGCAGTAGGGGCAGATGGTGCGCGTCTTGTCGATATCGCCGGGCGTCTCTACTGCGCGCAGGGCCTTCTTGTCGGCCAGGGCGCCGGTGGGGCAGGTCTGCACGCACTGGCCGCAGAAGGTGCAGGACGAATCCTTGAGCAGGCTGTCGAATTCGGTGGTGATCTGGCTGGAAAAACCGCGGTTCATGGTGGAGATGGCGTAATCGCCCTCGCGCTCGGCGCAGACGCGGGTGCAGCGGTTACAGGAAATGCACAGATCGTAGTCGCGCAAGATAAACGGGTTGTCGTCGACCGGGTGCGAGGTGCCCGACTGGGCGCCGGCAAAGCGGCCACTGCGCGCCTGGTAGCGGTCGACCAAGGTGGTCAACTCCTGGCTGGCGTAGCCGCGCAGAGGGTCGACGTCGATTTCGCGGTTTTCCGAGGCGACCATTTCTAGCAGGGTCTTGCGGTGTTTTTCGACCGCATCGGTGGCGGTGCGGACGACCATGCCTTCGGTGGCGCGGGTGGTGCAGGAAGCCACCGGGTTGCGCGCGCCCTCCAATTCTACGACGCAGAGGCGGCAGGAGCCAAAGGGTTCCAGGCGCGGGTCGTAGCACAGGGTGGGCACCTCCTTGCGGTGGCGTTCGGCAATTTCGTAGATGGTTTCGCCCTCGGTGAAGTTGACTTCCTCGCCGTCCAGAGTCATGGGGAGGACGCGGGTTTGGTCTGCTACGGTCATAATGTCTCTACTCCTCAGCGGGCCGCACGTGGCGGGCGACTTCGTCGGGAAAATATTTGATCAGGCTTTCGGTGATATTGGGCGCGGCCATCCCTAGGCCGCAGGCGCTGGTGGCCATCATGGTCTGGCCGATGTCGCGCACTTCTTCCTGCCACAGCGGCAATTGATCGGGGCCGGCGTCGCCGGCCAGGCGCTCGGTGAGGCGCTGGGTGCCAATGCGGCAGGGAAAACATTTGCCGCAGGATTCGTGGGCGAAAAATTCCATGGCCTGATGCGCCATTTCAATTATGTCGCGGCTGTCGTCAAAGACCATGATGCCGGCGGCGCCCAAAAAGGCGCCCTTGCTGCGGATGCTGGGCTCGTCCAGAGTGACGTCGAGGTCGTCGCCAGGCAGAAAACCGCCGGAGAGACCGGCCATGGTGACGGCCTGAAAAGAACGCCCAGG
>CAXGRO010000956.1:0-1749 GCA_964012055.1 uncultured bacterium | reverse complement strand
CACGGCGGCATCCCCGAGGCGATTGCCGACGGCGAGACGGGATTTCTGGTGGCCCCCCACCGGCCCGAGGATATTGGCCGCAAATTGTGTGCCTTGTTTGACGACGACCAACTGCGCTTGAACATGGGCGCGGCGGCGCGGCGCCACGTGGCGACGCGTTTTTCCCTGGGGCGCATGATGGACCAGTGTTGCGCCATTTTGCAAGAAGTCACCGCGCCAAAGAGACCGGGTGGCTGATTAGGAAGGATGTGGCTATGCGAGCGGTTATACTGGCAGCGGGGATGGGGACGCGGCTCAGCCCGCTCACCGATGCGTGCCCCAAATGCCTGGTGCCCGTCGGCAATAAGGCGTTGGTAGATCACCAAATAGAGGCTTTGCGCGCCGCCGGGGTCGACGACATTGTGCTGGTGATCGGGTACGAGGCCGACCAGGTTCGCAATTATTTTGGCACGTCGGTCCGCTATGTCGAAAACGCGGATTATTTGACCACCAACAGTATCTATTCGCTCCATCTGGCACACGGCGAGATGGATGTAGACACCTTTCTGTTCAACTGCGACATCCTTTTTCACCCCGACCTACTGCACCGCATGTTGCAGGCCGAGTTCGGCAATGTGGTTGCCGTCGACTCGCAGATAGAACGGGTGGCCGGCGAAATGAACGTGGTGTTGGACGGTCGGGCCCAGGTGACGGCCATCAGCAAGTCGTTGGATCCACAGACGTGTCAGGCGCAGAGCGTACAATTGGTAAAATTCGACGCGGCGGGTGCAACTGCCGTGCGCGACGAAGTAGCGCGGTTGATCCAGCTGGAGCAGAAGCAAGCTTTTCCCACCTTGGCCTACGCCCCCTTGTTGGAGGCGGGCTTGCTCTACGCCGTAGAAGGGGGCGATTTGCCCTGGACCGAGGTGGATTCACTGGAAGACTACGAAAAGGCGGTACAGCAGGTGTTGCCGCGCCTGGCAGAGGTTTAGTATTGGTCGCAAACCGACCCTTCGCGCTGCTGGACCGGGATGGCACCATAATAGTCGAATGCCATTACCTGGCCGACCCCCAACAAGTGGAGTTATTGCCGGGTGCGGCGGAGGGGATGAAGATGCTGCAGGACCGCGGCATCGGCCTGGTGCTGGTGACCAATCAGTCGGGTATAGGGCGGGGCTACTTTGACCTGGGGACCCTGAAGCGGATTCACGCCAGGTTGGTCGAATTGCTCGCCGCCGAGGAGGTTGTGCTAGACGGGATTTTTTTCTGTCCCCACAAGCCAGATGATGGCTGCGATTGTCGCAAACCGGCCCAGGGTATGGTGCGCCGTGCGGTTGAGCGCTTTGGTTTTGCAGCGGCCGAAAGTTTTGTCATCGGCGACAATGAAGGCGACATCGAATTGGGGCGGAGGGCCGGCGCCACTACTTTCCTGGTGCGGACGGGCTACGGCGAGCGGGTTGAAAAGTCACCGGCATGCGCCCCAGATTTTGTCGTGGACGATGTGCTGGAAGCTGCCCATAATATCGTCCGTATCGTTGTTTGAAAATTCGCGGAGCGGCCGTAAACGGGAGACCGCCGCGCCTATATATGAACAGCAAAGACCAAACTTCTCCAGCAATAGAACAGGCGCTGGTGTGGATTGACGCCACGCGCCCGGCGGCCGGGCGCCGTTTGTGGGGCATGAACCTGGTCGAGCGCCAGGTGCGCGAACTGGCCCTCAAAGGCGTGCGGCGGGTGCAGATTTGGGTGGGGGCGCAAAGTCGGCAAGCC
>CAXGRO010000955.1:0-1771 GCA_964012055.1 uncultured bacterium | reverse complement strand
ATAAAATAGCGCGGTCGCGTCTCGCCGCCGGGTTTGGGCCGGCGCGCGTGCCACAGCGCCGAATGGACGATGACGGCCGACCCGGGCGCCAGGTCGTCGACGCACAACGAGCCCGGCAGATCCTCCGTCCCAAAGAGCCCCATGCCGCCGTTGGGCACAATCAATTCCTGCGACTTAGGCAACACCAGCAAATCGCCTATCTCGCCGTTGAGCCCGTTGAGGTAATAAAATACGTGCACCATCAAATGCGAGCGGTTGGTCTGCGGAAATTGCTCGTAGTCCTGATGCCAGTTAACGCCCTGGTCGCCGGGGTCGTGCCGGTTTGAATGGATGTGGTGCATGGAGAAGCGGTCCCCCATCAGTACGTCGACCTTGTCGATCAGCGGCGGGTGCGAGGTCAACAGCCCCATCTCTTTATAGGTGACCAGCAAGCGGCGGTCGTCGGCCCGGCGGTGTTCCATCAATTCGTCAACTTCGGCGATGAGCCGAGCGTTGTAGTCGGGCTCGATGAAACCGGGCAGGACCAGGTAGCCCTCCCGCTGGAAGAATTCGGCATCTGCGGCGCTCAGACTTTGATTGGCTTCAACTTGGCTCATAGAATTTTCCATTTTTGTTGGATTGCGATGTGAATTCGTTTGCGGCCGTAAATGTGTCAAATCCAATAAGTAGAGGCAAGTGACCGCCAGAAAATCACGCCGCTGCAGGTGTGTCTCATTTGCTCATTGCCCCTTCTGTGGGGCAAATCAGGTAAGTTGTATCAGTCTGGCGCGCACGCCAAAACCGGGACCGAGTGCCTGTGGCTTGATCTCAAGTCGACCGCCGTAGCCGAAATTCAGGGACGGTGAGAAGGGATCGCGGCGCAATAAGAGCCGGCCGGCGGCTCCTTCGAGCGCAAAGAGTTGGGGGCCGAGGCGCCGTGCGAGAATTTGCCCGGCCCGCGTCAACAGGGTGGTTTCTCCAACTGTGGCGCCGACCATCATGGGCACTTGCCGTTCGAGCAGGTGGGCGACTATGTCAAATGACCGCAGCAGGCCACCGAGTTTAGCCACTTTGAGGTTGACGATTACCTGGCCCGGATTAAAACGGCTCAGGTTTTCGAGGTCGGAAAGTCCGAGGAAACTTTCGTCTAGTACCAGGGCAGATCGAAAGCTTTGGCGACGTCCGGGTACCAGGGCGTGTCTCGGCGCGTTCCGGGCTCTTCAATAGAGGCTAAAAAGAGTGCGAGTCGGTCCAGGTCGCGCAGGCAATCGTCGCGGCGCCCGGCCCAATGTCCGTTGCCGTCCAACCTGAGGCGGAGCCGTTGCCCCAGCAAGGATGACAGGCGGCGGCAGAAGCGCACGTCGCGATCGATAGCACCGGACGGGCGAAACTTTATGTCGGTAAAACGAAGAAGTGCCGACAGCAAAAATGCCGCGCCGCGGGTCCATTTAGACGAGCTATGAACGATGGCGGCGTAGCGAAAGATCTGCGGATCTGCCGCCAGGCCGACAAATGTTTCTATGGGTTGTGCGGCTTTGCGGGCGAGCAGATCTAAGGTCGCCATTTCTACGGCGCACCAGGCGGCGGGGGCGTCGTCGATAGCGTCGGCAAGATTGTTCTTGGCGTGGGTTAGCTCGTCGATGGTGCGGACGTGCGCCAGGTGCTGGGTGAATTCCATTGCGGATTGTCGAGTGGTTTGGATGGTTTCTCCGGTGACGTAGGGGCGCGGTTGGCATTTGGTGCTTTGTGAGTCCCTCGGGGGCCTGCCCTTCCCAACACCCCCACAGCCCTG
>CAXGRO010000954.1:0-1783 GCA_964012055.1 uncultured bacterium | reverse complement strand
CCATTGATTATCCAGCCGTTTTTGCGCTTTATTGCGATTATTGCAGTCCTGGGTCTGTGCAGCACCCAGAGTGCGGTCCAGGCGGTCGAAACCTGGCGCATTCTAGCGCTCAGGGCCGATTTTCCGGCCGAATCTCCGGACGAACTCTCGACCACGGGCACCGGTGGATTTGACCTGCGCCCGCTGGCCGAGGCTTTGCCCGACTATCGCTTTCCCTACGACACGCCGCCGCACGATCGCACCTACTTTGAGCAGCACCTGGAGGCCCTGGCGCGCTATTACCAGGTGGTCTCCAACGGCGAGATAGAAATAGAATACGCCGTTTTCCCCCAAGGCTCCAACGACGCCTACACCCTGCCACAGCGCATGCTCGACTACGGCAACGGCCGCACCACCGCCGAAATCGAGCGCAAATGGGGCGAACTCTTTCGCGACGCGGTACTGCTGGCCGACGCCGACCCGGACGGGCCGGTATTCAGCCAATTTAACAGTTTCCTCATCTTCCACGCCGGCGTGGGCCACGAGACCGGTCAATTAAACGATATCCGCTCGGTTTACTTTAGCCCGGCCGATTGGGCGCGGTTTGCCGACGCACCCTTGCTGGTGGACGAGGGGCAATTTGAAATTAGGGACGGGTGGATCTTGCCCGAGACGCTCAATACGCGCGGGCAGATTGGCCTCAACGGTTTACTGGCCAAGTTCTTTGGACATCAGCTGGGCTTGCCGGGTCTGTCTAATTTTGCCGATGGTCTGCCGGCAGTAGGGGGCTGGAGCTTAATGGACGTGGGCGCCAATGGGTTCGGTTATGTGCTGCAGGACACGTTGCAGCCCGTCGTCGGTTTTGTGCCGCCCCACCTCATGGCGTGGAGCAAGGCGCGCCTGGGGTGGATTGAGCCGCTGGAAGTGGTGCGCGATACGACGATTGAATTGCTGGCCATGGATCGTCCGGGCGAATTGTCCCAGGCCGTGCGCGTGCGCATTGATGTGGACGAATATTTTCTGCTGGAAAACAGGCAGCAGCGCGGCACGGTGGGTGTGCCGGAGGGTACGGGCGGGTTTTTCCAACAGGAGGACGCGGTGTGGATTGGCCCCGAGCAAATAGAATTTTCGCGCGGCGACGGGACCGGGGTGTGGCTGGGGGTGGATGAATACGATGCGTTTGTTCCCGGTTCCGGCGTGTTGATCTGGCACGTGGACGAGGCGGTGATCGAAGCGAACTTTGCCGCCGGCAGCATAAATGACGATCCGGTATTTCCCGGTATTGCGCTGGAAGAAGCCGACGGGCACCGCGATATCGGTCAACCCATTTTCGATCGCATAAGCGAAATTGAGGGCGCGCCGGTCGATCCCTTCTACGTAGGCGGGCAGACGTTTTTTGGGGCGCAAACGCGGCCGGACAGTCGCAGCAATAAGGGATTGGCCAGCGGCATTGAAGTAGAGGTGTTGTCGCCGCCGGGAGATATTATGCAAGTGGCCATTCGCTTTGCTGGCCGCAAGGCGGGGTGGCCGCGGCAGGCGATGGGCGGGCGCAAATTGCAGGCGCTGGATGTGGACGGCGATGGGGTGGCGGAAATGCTGGTGCAAGAAGCGGAGGGCGTGCGCATTGGCCGGGTGGATGGCGGTTTGAGTTCCTGGAGCGTGGAGCGCGCTCGCCTTTTGGCCGGCGGCGATGCGGACGGCGATGGTCGGGCCGAAATTTTTGTGGTGCGCGGCGAGGAGATAAGTGCCTGGAATGAGGGGGGACAGGAGCCGTTGTGGGCGGCCGCGGTTGGGCAGGTTGTGG
>CAXGRO010000953.1:0-1786 GCA_964012055.1 uncultured bacterium | reverse complement strand
GGGCCAGCGAACGGGCCGAGCGCGGCCGCCTGTGGCAGGCGCGCCACGACGCCTACTACGCCTCCCTGGCGCTACGCCCCGGCTCGGTGGGTTACGTCACCGACGTCTGCGTGCCCGTCTCGCAACTGGCTTCCTGCATCGCCCGCACCAAAACCGAGCTCCAACACACCGCCATCCCGGCGCCCCTCTTCGGCCACGTGGGCGACGGCAATTTCCACGTCGTTTTCCTCATCGAACCGGGCAACGCCGCCGAGTTGGACGAGGTCCGCCGCCTGGGCCAGCTCTTTGTCGAACACGCTATCGAAGCCGGCGGCACCTGCAGCGGCGAGCACGGCATTGGCCTGGGCAAAATAGACGCCCTCGAACGCCAAATGGGCGAGGGCGTCGCCGTCATGCGCGCCATTAAAAACGCCCTCGACCCCCACAACATTATGAACCCCGGCAAAGTACTGCGCATTTAACCTCATAGGAGAATCCCATGAAAATCAGCAGCGTTGAAGCCATTCCCATCAACCCCGGCCTTGCCGCCCGCAACGCCGACCAGAAAGTGCGATTTGGCGGCATCGACACCCAGACCATCTACAAGGTCACCACCGACAACAACATCACCGGCTACGGCGACTGCCGCGGCCACAGCTCTCTAAGCGACGTCGAGGTCAACGGCCTGCTGGGCCGCTCGCCCTTCGACTTTATCAACGCCAACCTGCCCACCGGCCTCTTTGGCGCCCTCTATGATCTCATGGGCAAATACCTCGAGGTACCGGCCCACAAACTCATGGGCCAAAAGGTGCGCGACCGCGTCCCGGTGGCCGCCTGGACCCGCCCCGGCTCCCCCGAAGACTTGGCCAGCGAAGTGCAGCGCGCCGACGACGAGGGCTACCTCATCTTCAAAGTCCATACCTGCGAACAATACGACGTCTTTGAACAGAACCGCGCCGTGGAAGACGTCGCTCCCCCCGGCTTTAAAATGCACTACGACTTCAACCACAACCGTCCCTCGGTGGCGGTGTTGCGCATAATTCAGGAGCTGGAAAAATCGCCCGTAGTGGGTTTTTTAGAAGACCCGCTCAAATCACAGGACATCGACGGCTGGCGCCGCCTGCGCGAAAAGAGCTTCCTGCCCATCCTCATGCACGTGCCGCAGCTGGGCGGCGGCCCCGAAATCATGTACGGCTGCGCCGACCTCTACATGGTGGGCGAAATCGGCATTGCCACCTCCATCCGCCGCGGCTTTGCCGCCGCCGAGGCCAACGCCTCCACCGTCATTCAGCTCACCGGCGGCACCCTGAGCAAAGCCATGGCCATGCACCTAGGCGCCGTGCTACCCAACGTCTCGCACTCCACCAACCTCGACGACCAGTACGAAGAAGACGTCACCGGCGGCCGCCTCGAAATTGTCGAGGGCAGCACGCCCGTGCCGCAAGGCCCCGGCCTGGGCGTGGATGTTGACGAAGACATTCTGGCGCGCCTGGCCGCAGCCCCCAAAACCGAACTGCCGCGCCACATCGGCATCCTCTACCTGGCCGGCGGCCATAAATACTACACCCCGTCCACCCCCAGTGTCAGCGGCCTCACCGGTTTTTTGGAGGGCAATGTGCACGGCGTGCGCACTGAAATATGGGACGACGACGGCTCCGAGGAGTTTGCCCAGATCTACGAGCGCGTGCAGCGTGAGGGAACTTTTATGGAGTAATAGAAATTAGAGTAAACTTGAGATTATCTGTGCGAATGAATATAAGAAGCTGTTTGGTTAAAAATTCATTTTGTAGATTATGAGGATCTTCCA
>CAXGRO010000952.1:0-1799 GCA_964012055.1 uncultured bacterium | reverse complement strand
ATTGAAATCGGAGCCCGGCAGGATGCCCGGCGAGAATGAGCGAGGGACCACCCCCTTACCGACCCTCCATATAGAAGGGAACGAACCACAAATGAAAATCACCGACGTAAAAGCCTTCCCCGTTTGGGTCGGCCACCGCAACCAAATGCTCGTCAAAATAGAAACCGACGCCAACATCCACGGCTGGGGCGAATCCGGCCTCTCCGGCCGCGAACTCGCCGTCGCCGGCATCGTCTCCCACTACCGCGAATGGCTCATCGGCCGCGACCCCCTACAGCGCGGCGCCCTCTGGCAAGAAATGTACCGCTCGCAATACTTTGAAGGCGGCCGCAGCATCACCGCCGCCATCGCCGCCATCGACATCGCCCTGCACGACATCGCCGGCAAAGCCCTCAACGTCCCGGTGCACCAGTTGCTGGGGGGCAAACAGCGCGACTATGTGCCCACCTTTGCCACCACCCGCGCGCTCGGCGCCAAAGACATGATAGAAGAAGCAAAAGCCCTCATCGACGCCGGCTGGGACTGCATGCGCCTGTCGACCGATTCCATGGGCATTGGCAGCGACAACGTCTTTGAGCCCCGCGAATCCATCGCCCGCACCGCCGACTGGCTGGTCGAGGCGCGCCACGCCCTGGGCAACCGCCCCGTGCTGGGCGTCGACTACCACCACCGCCTCTCGGTGGCCGAAACCGCCTCGTTCTGCCAGATGATGCCGGCCCACACCCTCGACTTTCTCGAAGAGCCCATCCGCGACGAAACGCCCGAGGCCTACGAATCCCTGCGCGCCATGACTCCCATGCCCTTTGCCATCGGCGAGGAGTTCGCCAGCAAGTGGCAGTTTTTGCCCTACATCGAGCGCGGCATCACCAACTACGCCCGCATCGACCTGTGCAACGTGGGCGGTTTTACCGAAGCCATGAAAGTGATCGGCTGGGCCGAGGCTCACTACATCGACATGATGCCGCACAACCCGCTGGGGCCCATCTGCACCATCGCCACCGTGCACATGGCGGCGGCCACGCCCAACTTTTCCTGGCTCGAAACCTGGCGCCACGCCGCCCACGACGACGCCCACGACGACGACCGCATCTTTAAGTCGACCCTGCAATTTGCCGACGCCCGCTTTGCCGTACCCGACGAACCTGGCTTAGGCGTCGATGTTGACGAAGACCAGCTCAACGAGCCCTTTAGATTCTGGGAAGCACCCCACCTGAAACGCCGCGACGGTTCCTATACCAATTGGTAGGTGAAACCGCAGTCGAAAGAGAAAAGAGATGCCTTATACAGAAACGGAAATCATTATCGACCAATGCCCCGATGCGCTGCGCCCCGAACACTTTGAACAGTACCGAGAAATTGGCTGCGTCGCCTTTGAAAACGTCCTCACACCAAACGAAGTCGAGGCCGCCCGCGCCGCCCTGTCGGAAATCACTTGCCGGCTAATGCAATGCGCCCACCGCGGCGAAGTAGAATTCAAAGAGCAGCCCAACGCCACCAAAAACTACGCCGGCACCCAGATCTTCAACCCGGATACCGGTTTTGGCATTCACTTTGAGGCCGGCGTCGACCCGCTCGCCCTGCCCGTGGACCAGGCCGAACTGCACTTCCGCAAGCTGTACAGCTACCACCGCGAACACCAGACCTTCATCGACCTGACCCAACACCCCAAAATCGCCGGCTTCATCTCCCAGCTAATTGGCGAAGAGGCCGTCCTTAAAGCAGAAATGGCGCTGTCGAAGCCGCCGTTTATCGGCTCGGAAAAACCGTGGCACCAGGACAACGCCTACTTCAACTGGCTG
>CAXGRO010000951.1:0-1809 GCA_964012055.1 uncultured bacterium | reverse complement strand
CCCGCCGCCACCTTGGAATTTACCGAACAGGGTGTGTTGCCTGCCCACGTCCTGGCCATCAGCAACGCCATCGACGAAGACGCCAGCATCAGCGCCGTGGTCAGCAACGCCCTCGCCGCGCCCAACATCCTCGACGGTGACCCCGCGACTTTCTGGGAACCCGACATCAACGCGCCGCTCAGCGATTGGTGGGTGGAAATTGACCTGGGCCGGTCGGTAAACGCCACCAGCGTCACCTTGCGCTTTGTCGACGAATCACTGGGCGACCCTTTCTATCAATTTAACGTGCTCGTCTCCAACGGTTCGCCCGCTTTCAGCGGCGCCAAAACCATGCTCTTCAACCGCATCGGCCGCACTGAACAGCCCAACACCGACCAACGCGAATTCACCTTTGACATCACCCCGCTGCGTCCGGCCGACGATAAATTTCAGGGCGAGCCCATCCGCTTCCTGCTCGTGCAGGCGACCGACACCCGCGGCAACACCGCCACCCAGATCAGCGCCCAGCGCTACCAAGAGTTGACCGAGGAAAAGCGCGGCATCATCGAGTACTACCGCCGCGAAGCCTCCGGCCGCGAACGCCTGATCGACTTAGACCAATACCAGGCGCTCAGCGCCGACGCCCAGGGCTCCGTCCTCCACTACCGCCGCGAACTGCCGCGCCTGGCCGACGTCGAAGTGAAGACCGCGGGCGAAAACCTGTCGCTGGGCATCCTCCAGCGCGGCGGCAGCCTCGAAGGCTTTGGCAGCCTGGGCAGCGAGGTATTGAGCACCGACGGCGATTACCTGACCACCTGGGACACACCCTCCGCCTACGCCAACCCAGTCGACGACGAGGAGCGCAATCTCTTTATAGACCTGGGCAATATGTTCTGGCTCGACCGCATCCAATTCGTCTACCAGGTGACCCAGGCTTCGGGGCCTTTTCCCAATTTTGCGGCGCGCATCTCCGACGGCCGCCGTGCCCCCGACGGCACCTTTGTGTGGAATACGGTGGCGGCCAAAGGAGTGGGCGCCTTCAACGTCATCGGCGCCGCCTCCGGCGGCCAGGAGATTCGCGAGTATCAGGCCGTTGAATTCGATCTCACCAAAGCGCGTTTCTTCCGCCTCGAGTACCTCATTCAGGTCTTTCCCGGCTGTTCCGGCCTAGGTTGCAGCGCCAGCATGCGCGAAATTCAGTTCTACGGCCGCGGCTTTTTGCCCGAAGTAGTGCTCGAGTCCGAAGTCATCGAATTGGGCAATGCCCCGCGCACCCTCAGCACCATCGAATGGGACGCCGACATCCCCCCCGGCACCCAATTGCAAGTCCGCACCCGCACCGGCAACGAACTCGACGACAACATTATCTACTTTGACAATAAGGGCAAACAGGTTTCCAAGGAGCGTTATTACGGCAAACTGGCCAGCTTCCAGCGCGGCGATTCCCTCGTCACCTTTGTGGTCGGCGAAGACTGGAGCAATTGGAGCCAATTCTACCCGGCCTCCGGTGCCGCCATTACCTCGCCCAGCCCGCGGCGCTACCTCATGATTCAAGCGGCCCTGCACTCCGACCGAGTCGACCAGGCGGTGTTGTTAAAAAACCTCAGAATCAATCTGCAAGATCCGCTGGCCGCCGGCCTGGGCGGCGAAATCTCGCCGCCGCAAATCCGCCAAACCGGCGTAGAAACACCTTTTACCCTGCACCTCCAGCCCACTTTCCGATCGCGCGACCCCGGCTTTGATCAGGTACTGCTCGTCGCCCCCCGCGGTTCCACCCCCGAGTTGCTGGACGTGCACCTCGGCTCGGCGGATCATCTCGAAAACGGCACG
>CAXGRO010000950.1:0-1825 GCA_964012055.1 uncultured bacterium | reverse complement strand
CGGGCGCCCACTGCCCGACGCCCTGCGCCTGGTGCCCGGCATGCACGTCGGCCGCGTCGACGCCAATAAGTGGGCGGTCACCAGGCGCGGCTTCAATAACCTCTTTGCCAATAAATTGCTGGTGCTGATCGACGGGCGCAGCGTCTACACGCCGGCTTTCTCCGGCGTCTTCTGGGAGACGCAAGACCTGGTGCTGGCCGACGTCGAGCGCATTGAGGTGATCCGCGGCCCGGGCGGCTCCCTGTGGGGAGCCAACACCGTAAACGGCATCATCAATATAGTGTCCCAGCCCGCGGCGCTGACGACGGGCACCTACGCGCAAGTGGGCAGCGGAACCGCCGAGCCCCTGGGCGCCCACCCTGCGCCACGGCATCAAAGTGGGCGAGGCGCCCACCCTGCGCCTGTGGGCGCGCTATTTTGACCGCTCCGCCTCACCCGATACTAAAAGCGCCAACCCATCCGACGACTGGTCGGTAACGCGCGCCGGCGCCCGCCTCGATTGGGCCCCCGGAAAGAGCGACCGCTTTGCCCTGCACGCCGGCCTCTACGACGGCGAGATCGGCCAAACCCTGCAACTGACCACGCAACTCACGCCGCCCTATACCTCCACCTTCGCGACCCGCTCCAAAATTGCCGGCGGCCACCTGATGGGGCGGTGGCAACGCCAGCAGGATTCTGGAGCGGACCTGGCGCTGCAAATCTACTACGATCATTCGCACCGCTCCGACGAGCTGGTGCTCACCGGCACCATAGATATTGTCGACGTCGACTTTCAGCAGCGCCGCCAGGCAAATGGCCACGGCCTGACCTGGGGCCTGGGCTACCGCCTGGTGCGCGACCAAACCGACGACAGCTTTGCCATCTCGGTGACGCCGGCAAATCGCACCACGCATCTGTGGAGTGGTTTTGTCCAGACCGACATCTCGCTGCAACCCGAACGCCTCGGACTGGCGCTCGGGTCAAAGGCGGAGCACAACAGCTATACGGGCTTTGAGGCGCAGCCGAGTGCACGACTGTGGTGGAAACCGGCGCCGCGCCACCTGATCTGGGGAGCCGTCTCGCGCGCCGTACGCACCCCGGCGCGCAGCGACGACGACATGGAGTACGCCATCCAGATCTTGCCGAGCACCGACCCCAATTCGGCCGTGCCAACACTGCTGACGCTGGCCGGAAATCGCCAGTTCGACTCGGAAAACCTGCTGGCCTTTGAAGCCGGATACCGAGCCCAGGCGCACGCTGCTTTAATCCTCGACGCGACCCTCTTCTACAACCGCTACGACGACCTGCGCGCCAGCGAGCCGGGGGCACCGCGACGCCGCGACACCCCCGCGCCAACACACGACTACCTGCCTTTTAGCATTGACAATAAGGGCCGCGGCAAAACCTTTGGCGTCGAGACCGCAGCAACCTGGCAAATCGACCACAACCTGCGCTTGACCGCAACATATGCCTACCTACAAATGGACCTAACCGTCGACGACAGCAGCCGCGATCTCCTGTTCTCAACGCAGGAGCGATAAAACCCGCACCATCAGGGCAGTGTGCGCCTGCTCGCAGACGTCATCCCCAAAACCGAAGTCGATCTGGTGGTGCGCTACGTCGACAAACTGCCGGCGCAGCGCGTTCCCCGCTACCTGACCGCGGACATCCGCTGCGGCTGGCGCTTGCTGGAAAATGTGGAGCTGGCGCTCAGCCGCCGCCATCTGCTCAAATCGCCCCATGCCGAGTTTGCCCCCCAGATAGTGGCCACTGTACCGGGACAGGTCGAAGCCGATATTCACACCACCTTGTCCTAGTGGTTTTGAAACACAACTCTACTCAGCTA
>CAXGRO010000949.1:0-1827 GCA_964012055.1 uncultured bacterium | reverse complement strand
TACGATATACTGGACTCTTGCACGATTAATTCCTTAATCTTCATCAGGGCTGTGGGGGAGAGGAACTGGGCAAGGACACCCGGCTTCACAAAGCGGACGCAGGGCGATGCCCCCTAAGCCGTCTCTTACACAACTAAACTCATGGCAGCCAAGCGCCGCAAAAAACGCAAAAAAAAATCCGCGAACCCCCCCCTTCGCCTCCTGACCGCCCCCCTGCTCCTCCTCGCTGCGGCCCTAATCTTATGGTACGCCCACGTCGGCTTTGCCGACCGCCACTGGCGCAACTTTAGAGAAGCCGGAGACCGCGCCTACGAGCGCGGCAACTACGCCTGGGCCGCAAAAATGTACGGCAAGGCCCTCAAAGAAGCGCGCGACCTCGACCCCCACGACCCACGCGTCGTCAAAAGCCTGGTAGACCTGAACAAAGTCTACAAAGCGCAGGGGCGCGCCGACCTCGCCGACCTGGCCATGGACCAGGCCCGCAAGGTGCGCGCCCGCAAAAAATAACAACCTAACTGCGCTGCTTTCGCACCCTCTCGAAGAGGGCGCCCAACTGGCGTTTGGACTCGGCCCGCGCCTCCGCCAACCCCTCCTGCGTCACCGAATCGCCCTTGAGATAATCGAGTATCACCTCTTCGGCCGCCACATATTCGACGCACAAATTTGCCACATCTCTGGCAATCTCATTGGGAATGGTCGTCACTCCGTTGCAGTCTGCATGCAGCAAATCGCCCGGCAAAACCCGGGTACCGCCGATGTTCACCGGCACCTGTAGACTTTCGATATGGCCGTAGCCGTGCGAGCAAATGACCCCGTTGCTAAAGGCCGTAAAACCCAATTCGCGCACCTGTTCCAAGTCGCGCGCCGCGCCGCTGGTAATCAACCCGGCGGCGCCGAACCTCTGGTAGGTAGCGCACATGACCTCGCCAAAACTGGCCGCCACCGGTGGGTCGTCCAGATCCTGGAACACCACAATCGGCGGACTGGCCACCTCGGCAAAACGCCCTATTTGGTCGGCCATGGTGTCGTACCCTTCTGTGGGGCTGCCCGCCGCCGGCGCCGCGGCGCGCCAGGTCGCCGTCACCGCGTAGCCCACCAACGGCGGCATCTCCGGAAAACAGGGGCGGATGCGGCCGTCCATATAACCGGCCGTGCGCGGCTGCACATCAAACACCTCTATAACATTGCAAACGGTCGGCGTGTCGTACTGCCGCAAGATGTCTAACTCTTCTTGCGAAAGGCCTTTGGAACTCATGCTTTTTCTCCTCGTGTTGTTGCGTGTTGTTGTGAGATCACTTGCCATTGCCGTTCAAACTGCCTAGTATCAAAGCAAGACACAAAGGTAAGCAAGATGCTCGAACAATTCAAAGAACTGGCGCCCCACCCCTACGTGGTCTCCTCCATCAGCCTCTTCATCGCCTTCTACCTGCTGCGCGACACCGTGCGCGCCATCGTCTACATCTTTACCCGCGCCCTCGGCTTTAAGAAGCAAGCCAAATCAAAGGACAGAACTCAGTGAACGCTTTTCCCCTGATCGAAGTGTGCGGCGACGCCTACGAAATGGGCTACCAGCACGGCACCCAGGCCGCCCCCTTGATCGACAAATACCTGCTGTGGATCGAAAAAATGGCCGGCGCCAAGCGCGGCGAACTCGGCCGCAAAGCCCTGGCCTATCAGCCTTTCATAGAAAAGATAAACCCCCTGCTCGTCGACGAAGTGCGCGGTTTAGCCGCCGGCGCCGCCATTAGCTTTGCAGAAGCCATGCTCTGCCAGGTGCGCACCGCCGCCACCAGCGTCGAGGGCTGCACCGCCTTCGCCCTCACCGGC
>CAXGRO010000948.1:0-1829 GCA_964012055.1 uncultured bacterium | reverse complement strand
ACCGTAGGTACGCGAATGCCGCCAGGCATTCAGCGACATGAGCGAGGGACCACCCCCAATCCGCGTACCAAGTAAACGATTAAAAAAGAGAATACAATTATGTCCCAAGCAGATATCGGCCTCGTAGGCCTCGCCGTCATGGGCGAAAACCTCGTCCTCAACATGGCCAACCACAACTTCACCGTAGCCGTATACAACCGCACCACCTCCAAAGTAGACGACTTCCTCCAGGGCCGCGCCCAAGGCAAAAACATCGTCGGCGCCCACTCGCCGCAAGAATTGATCGCCCAACTCAAACGCCCACGCCGGCTCATGCTCATGGTCCAGGCCGGCGCCGCCGTCGACCGCGTCATCGACAGCTTTGTGCCGCTATTGGAACCGGGCGATATACTCATCGACGGCGGCAATTCGCACTACGACGACACCATCCGCCGCACCCACCATCTGGGCGAACAAAACATTCTCTTTATTGGCACCGGCGTGTCCGGCGGCGAGGAGGGCGCCCTCACCGGCCCCAGTATCATGCCCGGCGGCAACGCGGCGGCCTGGCCCCACGTAAAAGACATATTTCAAGCCATCGCCGCCAAGGTCGACGACGGCAACCCCTGCTGCGACTGGGTGGGCGACGACGGCGCCGGCCACTACGTCAAAATGGTGCACAACGGCATCGAATACGCCGACATGCAGATGATCTCCGAAGCCTACGCCCTGATGCACCACGCCCTAGGCCTGACCCCGGCTGAGATGAGCGAGATCTTCAAACGCTGGAACGAGGGCGAGTTGGACAGCTACCTGATAGAAATCACCAGCGACATCCTGGCCAAAGTCGACGAAGAGACCGGCCAGCCCATGGTGGACGTCATCCTCGACACCGCCGGCCAAAAAGGCACGGGCAAGTGGACCAGCAGCGCCGCCCTCGACTTAGGTGCGCCGGCGGCGACCATCGCCGAAGCCGTCTTCAGCCGCTTTATTTCAGCGATCAAAGACGAGCGCGTCGCCGCCTCTGCCCTGCTCAACGGACCGCAAATAGAATTTAAAGGGGATCGCGAAACGTTTATTGAAGAAGTGCGCCAGAGCCTCTACGCCGCCAAAATCTGCTCCTACGCGCAGGGTTTCCAGTTGCTGGCCATGGCGGCGCAAGAACACAATTGGCAACTCAACTACGGCAGCATTGCGCTGATGTGGCGCGGCGGGTGCATTATTAGGGCTCAATTTCTCGGCCGCATCAAAGAGGCCTTTGACGCCAACCCCAAACTGCAGAGCTTGCTGATTGCCCCCTACTTCCAAGACGCTATCGACGCCTCGCAACAAGCCTGGCGCCAGGTGGTGGCCAGCGCCGCCACCTGGGGCATACCCGTGCCGGCCTTTAGCAGCGCCCTGGCCTATTACGACGGCTACCGCAGCCCGCGTCTGTCCGCCAACTTACTACAGGCCCAGCGCGATTATTTTGGCGCCCACACCTACGAGCGCTTAGACAAACCGCGCGGGGAATTTTTCCACACCAACTGGACGGGTCGCGGCGGTACCACTGCCTCGACCACGTACAACGCATAAGACAACTGCACCGGCAAGTTTATTCCACCGGCGGCGGTGGCCAGTGCCCGCCGCGCTGCACCGATAGTTGGCGGTTGGGCCCTTCGCTCACCCCCCCGTCGGGCAATCCCACCAACACCCCATCCCGCACCCACTGCTCGTCGCCGCCGTAGAACTCCCCGATCAACTGCTCCTCCAGGCGGCGACGGATCGGCGCGTATTCCGCTGCTACCGACAGATCGTTTAATTCCTGCGGATCATCCGGGGGTAGAAATTGGTGAACGTCATGATCCATT
>CAXGRO010000947.1:0-1858 GCA_964012055.1 uncultured bacterium | reverse complement strand
CCATTCAGAACTGTGGCTGCAAATTCACGCCGACGTCTCCAACTTACCGCTGACTCTAACCGAAGTAGCCGACGCCCCCGCCCTGGGCAGCGCCATTCTCGCCGCCGTGGGCGCCGACCTGTTTGCCGATGTCGAGACGGCCGCCGACCAGATGGTCAAAGTAACCCGCATTATCGAACCCAACCCCTCGACACACTCCGTCTACCGCCCCTTCTACGAATCGTACAAGGCAACCTATCCCACCCTGCGCAACCTCAGAAAACCTATAGAACCTTAGATCGCAGTTAATAACCCATATGCCCACTGCAAACGGCACATCAATCCCACCCCTACTCGCCGACCAGGTAGCCGCCTTCAAACGGGACGGTTTTGTCGTCATCAAAGACGTCCTGCAAGGCGACGAGTTAGAGCAAGTAATAGACGCCTTTACAACCGCGCAAAATCCCGCGCGACTGGACTGGGAAAAGGGCCGCGCCCAGGGCGTGGGCGTTTCGGAAAACGGCGAATACTACGCCTCCGGCACCTGGCATGCGAGAAAGTATTTTGACATTTACCCGCTCCACTTCCTGCAACAGAACGACGACGCCGTGCAAACAATCGCCCACCCGCGACTTTTGCCCTTCCTCCGCGCCACGGTCGGCGAAGACGTGCAGGCCTCCACCATCCAGTTACGCGTATTGGAACCGCAAACTGCGGCAGACGCGCGGGCGGAGGGCGGTTACGTAGACTGGCACCGGGATCACCAATCCGACGCGGCGTGGCGCTACTACGGCCTGCCGCTCCACACCAAAGTCATCCTCTATTTGACCGACGTCGGCATCGACGACGGCTGCACGGCGGCAGTGCCCGGCTCGCACCGCTGGCCGCACCGCCCGGACAGTTCGGCTTACAAAGGCATGGGGGGCGGCGCCGAGCAAGCGCACAAAGTGCGAGACCAACACGACATGCCGAATATGGTGGCAACCGAGGTGAAAGCGGGCAGCGCCTTTCTCTTTAACACCCGGCTGTGGCACACCACCCTGCCCAACACCGGCGAGCGCGAGCGCTGGTGCATACTGACCCTGTACTGCCCCTTTAACCAAAAGCAACCCGGGGTGACCGTGGAAGCCGCACTGGCCCTGGATGCGGCGGGCCAACTGACCACCCCGGAACGCCGGCAGATTTATGGATTTGCGCCGATGCAAGGCCGCAATGTGTTCAAACGACTGGCCGAGCACAACGGCAGCGATGTGGACGACCGCATGTGGAAAGGGATGCGCCCGCAGCGCTGAATTTAGCGCAACAGCAACAACCGCCGCACCTTGACCTCGTCGCCGGCGCGCAGCCGGTATAGGTACACGCCGCTGGCCAGATTGTACCCCGCGTCCGTGCGACCGTCCCACCGAAAAGTGTATACCCCCGCCGCGCGCCGCCCCTGTGCCAGCACCGCCACCTGCTGCCCGGCCACATTAAAAACAGCCAACTCAACGTCCACGGCTGTAGGTAAGGCTATAGATATTACCGTGGTGCTATTAAACGGATTGGGGTAATTCTGCCCTAGGTCCAGACCCCGAAGCAACGCCGCATCGTGGCTCTCGAGCGCGGCCGTGGGAGGTTTTTCCGCTAAAGTAAAAGATCGCAAGGTGGGCACCACCCCGGCTTCCCTGCTAGAGAGGGCGATCTGGACTTCCACTACTTGCCCGGGGGGAGAGTGGAAGGCTTCGCCGGAGAAACGATTCTATGCACTCCACTCACTCCAATTGTCTCTCTCCAACCTCGTTATTATTAACAATACTGTGGACACTTTTTCGATTTTGAGCGGACTTTTGTAAGGTTGAAATTCGTAAGTGATTATTTATCAACAAGTTACAAATTTTCA
>CAXGRO010000946.1:0-1886 GCA_964012055.1 uncultured bacterium | reverse complement strand
CAGCTTGCAGTTGATCGGCAGCGACGCGTCGGTGCGAGAAAATATCCTCATTGAGGAAGTCGAGGTCTTCGTCGTCCCGCGCTTTGACACCCCCTGAGATTCTATCCCGCAGCAACGGAGTTAGTGGACTTCCCGCAGTTTGGCAGACAGTTGCCGCCTCGCGACGCCAATACCACTTGACCCGACCTACTAAAAAAGCTTTTATATTTCCTCTCATCTAATCGATGATGTAGCCATCGAAAAATGTGGGACCCATGTTGAACATCGGCGTTGTCGGAGCGGAGACCCATACCGCGCAGCTGACAGAAATAGTGAATGTAGGGCGCAGCATATGACCATCGACATCGGCACCCGGCGCCAGCTCTTCGTCGACGACATCCTAATCGACCACATGGAGAACGTCGACCTGCGCCTGCACACCCCCGAGTCGCGGGGCGTCGTTTTGGAACTCAAGGAGGCGTGGGAGGGCAGTACGGTCGACTACCACACCGTCGTCAAGGACGGGAACCTCTATCGCATGTGGTACCGCGGTACCAGCCACTGGGGCTACGCCATAGAGTCCATGCTCAACCCTGCCGAGGCCGTCGTTCCGGTCCACGACGAAGCCATGGGCTACGCCGAGAGCCTCGACGGCGTCCACTGGACCAAGCCGTCGCTGGGTCTCTACGAATTCAACGGCTCCACGGCAAACAACATCTTCTGGAGAGGTGCGGCCACCGACCTGGTACCTTTCCTCGACGGCAATCCCGCCGCCCCGCCCGACCAGCGCTACAAGGCCGTTGGCAGGGGGCGCATCGACCTTGAGACCGGCGAGCTACGCGACTCGACCGAATCGCTCGAGCGCCGCGACCCCAAAGCGCCCCGCCCTCCCCAGAAATCCAAGAAAAACACCCGCGAAGTGCTGCTGGCCCTGGCCTCGCCGGACGGCGTAAACTGGCGCTATCTGCAGCAGGCCCCCATCCTCGAAGACCCGCCCTTCGACACCCAGAATGTGCCCTTCTGGGATTCAGTAAGAGGCCACTATGCCATCTACGTCCGCGGCAAAGCGGGCGCCGCCGGCTCCTTCGACGGCGGGGTGCGGTGGATCAGAAGGGCTACTTCGCCGGACTTCATCAACTGGACGGCCCTGCAGACATCGATACCGGCGACGAGCGGGTAACGTGGACCTCGGGCGCTTTGGGCAGCCTGGCGGGCCAGTGCGTCCGGCTGCGCTTCCGCCTGCTGGACGCCGACGTGTATTCCTTCAGGTTCTGCCGCGAATGAGGGGCTGACTTTGACGGGGCGTTTTCTTGACAGGGCTTCATTGGGCCGCGATAATTTTATGTTTCCGCCAGCAGTATAACTACCAAACCAAAGGAGAAGAGATGAAGAAGATTACTATCCTGGCAGGTTCCGCATCCGACCTGCAGCAGACCCGCGACGGCCTGGCCTACCTGAAAGAAACATACGGCAGCGAATTCGAACAGCAGGTCACTTTGCACGTTCTCAGTTGCCACCGCAATCTCTGGGAATTATTTCATTTGTCCTTTAAACTGGATGCCGACGTGATCATCGCCGGCGCGGGCTGGGCCGCGGCGCTGCCGGGCATAGCCAACGCCATCGTCAACGGCCTCCTGAGCAAGGGCATCCCGGTGATCGGCGTGGGCTTTGACGCGGCCGACGATCTAGATGCCCGCGAGGACAAAGACGAAGCGGCGCGGCTGTCCATTACAGAACTGCCCGGAAATCCCGTGCACTATGCGGGCATGGGGCCGGAAGGTTTCCTGGCCGCGGCAAAAATGGCCGTCGAGAGCGACCTTCCGGCGCCAAAGACCGGTTCCTCCAAAGACCCGGTGCACAACGTCGACCTGAACAAACTGCTCGAGACCGGCGAAATCGTCGGAAAG
>CAXGRO010000945.1:0-1890 GCA_964012055.1 uncultured bacterium | reverse complement strand
GGCACCGTCGGGTGGCGGTTTTGCCGGCGGTGCTTTGTGGGGACTGGGCCGGGGGAAAGGGCCCCGAGGGATTCACAAAGCACCAGAGGCAAGGCCGCCACCCGACCCAAGCCCGGCGCCAACCACCGACCAAACTGAATCAACTAGGAATCAATCAGAAAGCAGCACAGAGCCCACCTGATTAGCAGACCCTTAAAAAGCGTTGCGGTACTTCAACCCCAAAAACATCTGTTCCACAGAAACGCCAAAATCAGCCCGAATGACAAAGTCTGAATTCCAGTAGAGCCGCACCCCGGCTCCGCCGGTCCAGTGAATGTCGCTCAATGCCAGATCGCCCAGATCGGGCCACACTCTGCCGGTATCGGCGAAGAGGGCGCCGTGCCATTCGAGATATTGCTTGAAGAAAAACATGCTGTGCAGATGGTAGCGCACTTCCGTATTGGTGAACAGGCGCACGTTGTCGGTAAAGCGCTGGCGGTCGTAGCCGCGCAAACTGTCACTGCCCCCCAACCCCTTGATGCGCCGACTGCCGCCGATCTGCCCGTAGGCGTAGAGAGGCACCGATCCGGTGAGCACTTCAAACACCGCGCGGTTGGCCACGTTCAAGCGCGCGCCCAGAGGATAATAGCGCACGTCGGTAAACGTGTAGCGCTGGAAATCGATCTGCTCAAACAAAAACACCAACACCGAACTGCGCGACGTCTCGTACGACCACTCGTGAAAAACGCCCTGCCGCGTAACCGTCTCGTCGTCGCGTGTGTCCCACTGCAACGTGGCACCGACAAAACCCGTGACCCCGTCCTTAACCCCGTCCGGCGTGCCCTCGTCGAGCAAAAAGGAAGCCTGGGCGCGCGAGTTGACGTCGGTGCGCTCGATGCCCAGGGCGGTCGACAGCGATAAAGGGCCGCGAATCTCGCGCATGACCCTAAAGACAAAGCGCGGGTTCTCCAGGATGTAATAGTAGTAGTTTTCGTCCTTGTACACATCGCTCTTGGGGTCGACGTAATCCTCTACAAAACGACTGTCGTTGCCTATGCCGTAAAACCGGGTGCGCAAATCGCGCTTGCTGCTGGCTAAAATTATAACGCCAAAACCAGTGCCCGAAATACGCGGCACCTTAACCCGCACAAACGAATTGAGCCGCCCCTCGGACGAGCGCAAAAAATTGAGCGTTATTTTATAGCGGTAGGGGCGGCGCTGGTAATCGGACCACTGGATGCGGGCGCCGTAATTCCAGCCAGTATTGGGATGAAAATAAAGTATGGGCAACCCCGTAAAACCGTAGGATTTGCCCTTGAACATGAACTGCCGGCGCTTGGCCATCCAGCGCACGGCGTCGACCGTCTGCCCGGTAGCGGCCAGGGGATTGGCTTTGGCCAGCGTAGAAGTAATGATGCCCTTATCTCCCTCCCCTGCCAGCGAATCCTCCTGAGCCTCTTCGACGGCCCATGCGGCGCTACAGCACAAAATGAGCGAGGTCCACCAACTTCCTATGGCACGCCACCAGGTCAAAACATTCAACTCCCGCGCTCAAAGCGCCGGCAATCGGCCGCCGCCGGTTCTACATCCAGGGCAAAGCGGATGGGAGTGAGAGCCACGGCGCCGCGCGCCAATACGGCGATGTCGCGGTCGGCGTCTTCCCCTGTCACCTGCAAACGGGGGGAACTATAGCCGAACAAACCCGACGCCTCGTCGCGCACAAAATATTGGCCATAGCCCGTCGGCGTCACGCCGGCAAAACAGCGGGGGGATTCGACCGTCACGCCGGGCGGCATATTAACCGACAATAGGGACGCCCCCTGCGGCAAGCCGCCGGCGAGAATCTCCTCGACAATTTCGCGCGTTACGACCGCAGCCTCTTCCCAAGCGGCCTCCATGCCAGACAAATCG
>CAXGRO010000944.1:0-1897 GCA_964012055.1 uncultured bacterium | reverse complement strand
CCCGCCACACCTCGTATTAAATGGATTGCCTTAGAAATTTAGCGAAAGTTGCGCGCCAACGCGGCGGCGCGCGACGTCCACGTTGGGATTGAGGCTCACTTTATAACCCGCCGATTTGCCGTATTTAAAGCGCACGGCGTCGCGCTTGCGCTCAATCGTCTTTATGCCGTCAATCCAGTCGTGCAGGAGTTGGCCTATCAACAGGCCGGCGCCCAAAACGATGACGGCGCCGCCACTCCCCTCCATTTTGCGGTCGAGTTTTTTCAGCCGGTAGGTGAAGACGCCGCCTTCTTCTGCAATGGGTATTTTCTCGTAGCGCTCAATGGTGCCGTTATTGCCGGTCACGTCGACGGTTTGCAGGTCTGTTTTTTCCCACTTATTGTCTTTTTCGTCCATCATGGCGGCGCCTAATATAATAGAAGCGCCGCCCAGTACGGCGGCGCCGACGTGCATCCAGCCTTCCCTTCTTTCGTCGGCGTAAAAGTGCAGGGCGCCGGGGATGGGTACCGACATTAGAATGAGGCCGACGCCGAGGCGGCGGTTGGCGTCGCGGTATTCTTCCAGGGTCATTTCGGCGGGGACCGGCCAGATGGGGACTTCGTTGAGTACTTCTCCGGCGCTGTGGCCTTGGGCGGCGGATTCTGTGAGGGTTAAGAGGGTGAAGGTGCAGTAGAGGGCTGTGATGAGGGCGTTTGGTTTTTTCATGGCGGCCTCCAATTTTGATTAAAATTATTGACGAGGGCTTGCTTGGTGGCGTTTTGGGTTGTTACTGGCGCTTTTCTATAAGACCCCCGAGGGTGGGGGTTACCCTGACAGGGATTTGAAAAAAAATTACAGGAGGTGGGATAGGTGGTGGCGCAGGAATTTTAGGGCGCGAGCCATGTGGGTCTCGACGGTTTTGATGGAAATGCCTTCGATTTCGGCGATTTCGGCGTAGGTGAGGTGGTCGAAGCGGTTCATTGAGAAGAGGAGGCGGGCTTTTTCGGGGAGGGCCTCGATGGCCTGGTGGATGGCCGTTGCTACTTCTCTTTCGCGCTGCTCGTCTTCGGGGGTTTTCTGGGGGGTGAAGGTCGATAGGACCTCCTGGGTGCTGCGGCGCTCCACGTCGCTGTGGCGCAGGTGTTTTAAGGCCTGGTTTTTGGCGGCGGTATACAGGTAGGCTTTTAGGTTGAGGGTTGGATCGAGTTGCGATCTATTGGTCCAGAGGGCCAGAAAGACGTCCTGCACCAAACTTTCGGCAAGGGACGTATCGCGCACATAGCGGCGGGCGAAGTGGACCAGGGGTTGGCAGTAAGAGCGGAACAATTGCTCAAACGCCGCCGCATCGTTGGCGCGGATCTTTTTGATCCTTTCCGACTCAGACTGCACCTGACCTATTAGGGTAAAATGTGGTTGAAAATCAACCACCGAGTGGACGATTTTCAACCACCTGTATAGTGCCATAAGCATCTTTGCATATTGGATTTGAAAGTTCAATATACAAAAATATAGATCGAGGGGAAAATTCGCGGCGCCAGACCGGTTTCAACCCATTGCGCGCGGATTGGGTTTGCTGTAGCTGCCCTCCACGTAGGGGAACTTCTTGTCGACGTCGTCGATGAGTTCGACGCCAAAACCGGGTTTGTTTGGCAGTTCCATAACGCCGTTTTTGACGGTGAGCGGTTCGACGAAGATCTCTTCCTTCAACGGGTTGTGCGTTTGGTTTAACTCGCAGTATTCGCCGTTGGCGATGGCGGCGACAAAGTGGGCGTTGGCCATGGTGGTGCCACCGCCGTGCCAGCTGTGCGGGATGCTGGTGATGCCGCGGCGGTGGGCCATGCGGGCGATGTACCAATTTTCGGTGAGGCCGGTGACGTTGCAGTCGGTTTGCACGATGTCGAGGGCCTGGCGGTCGAGC
>CAXGRO010000943.1:0-1908 GCA_964012055.1 uncultured bacterium | reverse complement strand
CGCACCGAGGGTGAGATCGACCCGCAGAGCCGCATGGTGCGGCTGGTGGTGGAAGTGGACGACCCCTATGGCGGCATCCAAAGCGAGCGGGAGGCGTTAAAAGTGGGCATGTTTGTCGACGTCGACATTGTCGGCCACCTGGTGGAGGGGGTGCGCGTGTTGCCACGCATGGCTCTGCGCCCGGGCAACGCGGTGTGGACGGTGGGGCGGGCCGGCGTATTAAAGGTGCGGCCGGCCACCGTGGTGCGCGCCGTGAACGAGGATGTGGTGGTGCGCTTTGACACGGCGGCCGACGAGAGCGTGGTGTTGTCGCAGCTGAGCGGCGTCACCGACGGCATGAAGGTGCGTTTGGCGGAGGAGATGTGAGATGGAAAAATCCGTAGCCTGGATGGCCAACAACCACGTGGCCGCCAACCTGCTGATGGTTTTTGTCTTGCTGAGCGGCTTTATCGCCATGATGAGCCTCAAGCGCGAGACCTTTCCCGAGTTTTCGCTCGATCAGGTGCAGGTGCAGGTACCCTATTTGGGGGCCAGTCCCGAAGAAGTGGAGGAGGGGGTGACCCGCCGCATTGAAGAGCGCCTCTCGGGTTTGGAGGGGGTGCGGCGCATCCGCTCGACCTCGGCCGAGGGCATGGCGTTGGTGACGGTGGAGGTGGAGTTGGGCGCCGATTTGGGCAAGGTCCAGGACGACATCAAGAATGAAATAGACCGCATCGAGACCTTTCCGGCGGAGACCGAGAAGCCGGTGATTAAGGAGATGGTGCGGCGCAACCGGGTTATCGAAGTGGCGGTCTACGGCGAGGTGTCGGAGAAGGCGCTCAAGGTGGCGGCCGAGCGGGTGCGCGACGATTTGCGCGCCCAGGATTTGATATCGCAGGTGGAAATGTCGGGGGTGCGCGCCGACGAGATCTCCATCGAAGTATCGGAATACGCTTTGCGGCGCCACGGCCTTACTCTGGAGCGGGTGCGCCAGGCGGTGCAGCGCGCCAGCCTCGATTTGCCCGGCGGCAGCGTCAGGGGCGAGGACGGCGAGATTCTGGTGCGCACCAAGGGGCTCAAGTACAGCGGCGTCGACTACGAAGACATTGCGGTGTTGACCCGGCCCGACGGCACCCAGGTGAAGTTGGGGCAGATTGCCCGCGTCGTCGACGGCTTTGAGGACAGCGATCTGGTGGCCCGTTTTAACGGCCAGGCGGCGGCGGTGGTGCAGGTCTACCGCATTGGCGAGCAGAACGCGCTGGAAATTTCCGACTTTGTCAAGCAGTACGTGGCCGAACAGGAAAGGCTGATGCCGGCCGGCATTGGCATAGACTACGTGCGCGACGACGCCCGCCTGTTGCGCAGCCGGCTCGATTTGCTCTTGCGCAACGCGCAGCTGGGGCTGGGACTGGTTTTTATTTGTTTGAGTCTCTTTCTCAACTTGCGTTTGGCCTTTTGGGTGATGATGGGTATTCCCATTTCTTTCTTGTGCAGCTTTCTGCTGATGCAGCCCTTTGACGTGTCTATCAACATGCTCTCGCTCTTTGCCTTTATCGTGGCCTTAGGCATTGTGGTGGACGACGCCATCATCGTTGGCGAGAATATTTTTGCGCACCGCGAGCGCGGCAAGAACCGTTTGCAGGCGGCCATCGACGGCACCTTGGAGGTGGGCACTCCGGTAATTTTTTCCATTATGACCAGCGTGGCGGCCTTTATGCCGTTGATTTTTGTGGGGGGCATGATGGGCAAGTTTATGAAGATCATTCCCATCATTGTCATTTCCGTACTGGTGGCGTCGCTGATCGAGGCGCTCTACATCTTGCCGGCGCATCTATCGTCGCAGCGCAACGGCGGTGGGGGCGGCGGTTTGTTCGGTTGGCACGCGCGGCTGTCGGATTGGTTTGGCGCGCGCTTAAAACACTTTATCGA
>CAXGRO010000942.1:0-1910 GCA_964012055.1 uncultured bacterium | reverse complement strand
GTTGGCGTCGATTTCGTCGCCGGCGGATGCGGCGCTGAGGTCGTCGACGGCGGCGATGCGGTCGGCGGCGATGCCGACGTCGGCGGCAAAGGGCGGGCGCTGGCCGCTGCCGTCGACGACTTGGGCGTTGCGGATGATGCAGTCGAATTGCATAGTGTTTAAGTCCTCAGGTAATTTTTTGGTGAGCGGTGAATATAGGTTTGGAGTACAAGCGCAGCAAAAAGGCGCGGGAAATCACTATCGGTTATCGACAGTCTAATAGCCGCCACCGCGCAAACTCATAATATGTCCATGGTTACCCGAAATGTGACGAATATGCAAGGGAGTGGAGTGAAAATAGTCAACCCCTGGGAGTAGAGTGCGAGCCTTACGGGCTAGCCCTATAACACCGCTATTCGCGAAAATCTTCTAATGGTTCATCGTTCTACATATGAAGCATTACTCTCCCGAATAATGAATTAACCTTCTCTACGCGTCCACCACTTGCGTTCCCGCACCAGCGGTTCCCAGCTGAGATTCTTGGCAATCGTCGATTTGTATCATAAACAATGTTATATCGGAGAGCTAGCGAGTCCCCGGCCAACCCTTGGCCGGCATTTTCGACAGTCGGTTTTGACGGTGGCACTCTTCGATGACGGCGATTTGGGGCCGCACTTGCTGCGGGGTGATGACTAGCGGCGTGCCTTCGCGCAACGTCTTGTAGAGGTTGTCGTAAAAACACTTGGACATATAGCTGAAGTTGTTCTGCTGCGCTTTGCCGGGCGCCCAGGTTCGCGTGGTCATTTTAAGCTCTTCGCGGCAGTAGTTGGGGCCGGGCAGCGGGCTGCGCTGCAGTTTTTGTTTGGGCGTTTTCTTGGGATTGAAGAATTTCCACTCAAGGCCGCCGGGGCCGCCGCTCAAACCGCCCTGGGTGCCGTAGACGGTGAACATGGGGCGCGGGTGGGTGCAGCAGGAAGAGATCTCCAGGTCGATGGTGGGTTTGCCTTTGGTGCGCATGAGGATTTTTACGTGGTCTTCGGCGTCGCCAAAGGTGTTGGCCCGGTCCATGACGCAGAGAATTTCATTAGGTTTTTTAAAGTCGAGCAGGCGCATGGCCTGGTCCATGGGGTGGGGACCGGTGTTGAGCAGGTTGCCGCCGCGGTATTCCTGCACGGTCTGCCAGTCCCAGCGCCGCGCAAAGCCGCTGTAGGAGAGGTTGACCTGCACGATACGGCCGAGCACACCCGAATCGATGACGGCGAGCAGTTTTTGAAAGTGGGCGGCGTAGCGCGATTGCTGGTAGGGCATAAGGCGGCGGCGGGCTTTGCGGGCGGCGGCGATTACCTTATCGAGTTCGGCGACGCTCCAGCTTAAGGGTTTTTCGCAGACCACGTGGCGGCCGGCTTGTAAAGCCTCTATGCTGCCTTTGGGATGGAGGTGACTGGGCAGGGAGTTGACCACGAGTTCGATGTCGTCGCGGGCCAGCAGATCTTTGTAGTTGGCGTAGGCGTCGCAGTGCAGTTCGTCTTGGGCGCGCTGGCGGCGGTCGCGCAAGAGGTCGGAGACGGCGACGATTTTGTATTTGCGCGGGGAGTGGGTGAACCAACGGGCGTGGATGTCTAGGCCGCTGCGGCCCTGGCCTATAATGCCGACGCGGATGGGGCCTTTGGATTTGGTGGGCATGTATATTCTCTCCTTGGAAAGTGTTTTGGCAGCGATTGGAGTTATTTAGGAGAAAGGGTGGAGGGCTGTCAAGGTGTTGAGGGATGGGGCGGGGGGTATTAGTTTATTGAGCCTGATTTGTTGATGGGGGCTAGAGGGTGTGAGGGACGAGAGGCTTGGTGCCGTTTGAGGGTGGCGGTCTTGCCGGCGGTGTTTTGTGAGTCCCGCGGGTGGTCTGCCCCCGGTCCGGCCCCTACAAAACACCGCCG
>CAXGRO010000941.1:0-1910 GCA_964012055.1 uncultured bacterium | reverse complement strand
GACATCTGCTGGGTGGGCGCCGCCCGCCTCGAAGCCTTCTACGAAACCCTAAACCCCTGGGATCAGGCCGCCGGCCTGCTCATCGCCCGCCAGGCCGGCGGCCGCACCGGCCATCTCGGCGCAGTACCCTCCGACATTCCCCCCGACCTTTACGGCAAAGACCTGGTCGTAGCCGCCCCGGCCATCTACGATAGTCTAGTGGATATTTTGCGGGAAGCTTCAACTCAGTGACCGCAAGCGTTCGTCGTTTTTATATCAACGCCATCAAAAAACGCTTGGCCGGGACCACGCGCACGCCGCTGCGTTTGTCCTGGTAGTTGTACTGGTCCGACAAGGTCACGCAGTACCTTTGATCCAGGTTCAGTTTGTCGGCAAAATAATTGAGGTTGGTAAATTTTCGCGGCGCGCTGAGTTTACACTCCACCGCGAACCAGGGCTCGTTCTCCCACACCACCAAAAAATCTACCTCGCGCTTCTGCTGGTCGCGAAAGTAATAGAGGTCGACAGCAATGCCGTGGCTGTCGGTAAAGAAGTGGCAAAACTTCAGCAAGTGGGCGGCGACCATATTCTCAAAGCGAGCGGCCTCGTCCTCCACTTCCGACCAATCCCACAGAAAATATTTGGACTCCTTCTTTAAAGCGCGCTCGAGCCGCCGGTGGTAGGGCGGCACGCGAAAGATGTAATAATTGCGCGCCAGCAAATTGAGCCAGGTCTTCACCGTTGGGGGGCTTGCTTCCAGGTCTTCACTCAACGACTTGACGGACAGCGGCGCGGCCACGCGCGCCGGCAACAGGCTGCCTAGAAGTTCCACTTGGGAGAGGGCGCGCACGATCTCGGTCTCGCGGATGTCTTCGCGAAAAATGCGGTCGAAGCGCTCCCTCTGCCAGCGCCTGAGCACGCGCTCGCTGGCGGCGAGCAGCGGTTCGGGAAAACCGCCAAACTTAAACAATACGTCGAGTTGGCTGCCGCCTCGGTCAAAAAGAAGATCCGGCTGCGCAGAGGGAAAGGGGAAAACTCTCGCATCGTCGAGTTCGCGCAGAGAGAAGGGGTGTAGCCGGTAGAAATGGGAACGGCCGAGCAGCGAATCGCCGCCGCGGCGGAATAAATCTAAGCGCGAGCTGCCGGTGACAATCGCGCGCGCGCCGTGTTGGCGCGTATCCCACACGCCTTTGATATGCGACTTCCAGCGGGCGTACTTGTGTAATTCATCAAATACCAGCAAGTCTGTTTCCGGCGCCCATTGCTGGTCGAGAATGGCCCGGCGGTGGGAGCGATTATCCCAATTGAGATACGTTGGCGCGTCAAAATTCTGTCCGAGCAATTGCGCCAGCGTGGTCTTGCCCACCTGTCTGGGACCGCCAATAAAGACCATTTTGTCGTGCAGGTCTTCGCGGATGTGGTTTTCGAGGTAGCGATTCTGTAAGATAGATAATATCTGTTATAAAATAGTTAACTTTATAATTATCATAATAAATATAATATTAACTTTATAATTATCAACACCAATACCGTGGATATTTTTTGTAAATCATTGATAAATAATGACTTAGGCAAACAGATATTGAAATTTGTAATCTGTTGATAGATGGTCATTTACGAATTTTAACCTTACAAAAATCCGTTCAAAATCGAAAAAGTGTCCACACTATTGAATAATTGAATATATGAATTAGCTCTATTTTGCCGTTTTACCCGGGTGTCTTCCCCTCTGTAAAAACCATCTTGCAGATGTTTAACTTGACGGCCCCCTACTTTATGTCTTCTCTTACGCATCCCAATCGCCTGACGGAAAGACATGGAAAGAGAACTGAGAAAAATCGTCGTCTCGCCCAAAATAAACGCCCCAGAACCCTTTGAAGGCTGTGGCGGCTTCTGCGGCTGGCCGCGCATCTGCCGCCTGCACAACGGCG
>CAXGRO010000940.1:0-1921 GCA_964012055.1 uncultured bacterium | reverse complement strand
CGAGCACCGAAGGTCCGCCAACCCGAAGGGTTGAGCGCCATGAGCGAGAGGCCACACCCAAAACCGCGTTACAAGCAAACGCCAGTTTTGTAACCTTCAAGCACTATAAAGAGGAATCACCCATGAAAGGCATCATCCTCGCCGGGGGACTCGGCACCCGCCTATACCCGCAAACCATATCCCTCTCCAAACAAATCATCCCCGTCTTCGACAAACCCATGATCTACTACCCCCTCTCCGTGCTCATGCTGGCCGGCATTAGGGAGTATTTAATCATCTCATCGCCGCAACACATCGGTCTGTACGAGCAACTCTTTGGCGACGGCAGCCGCCTGGGCCTCAACTGCAGCTACGCCGTCCAGGAGCGCCCCGGCGGCGTGGCTGAGGCCTTCCTCGTCGGCGCCGACTTCATCAAAGACGATCCCTGCGCCCTCATATTCGGCGACAACCTGTTCTACGGGCACGGCCTCACCGCCATCATGGAAGAAGCAGGCCAACTAAGTAGCGGGGCGCTGGTTTTTGCCTACTACGTCAACGACCCCGAACGCTACGGCGTGGTGGAGTTCGACGACAATGCAAACGTATTGGGCATAGAAGAAAAACCCGCCAAACCCAAATCCAACTACGCGCAAACGGGACTCTACTTCTACGACGAGCAAGTGGTCGACATCGCCAAATCGCTCAAACCTTCGGACCGCGGCGAACTGGAAATAACCGACCTCAACAACGTCTACCTGGGCCGCAAACAATTGCGGGTGCAGGTGCTGGGCCGCGGTTTCGCCTGGTTCGATACAGGCACCCACGAGAGCATGTTGGAAGCGAGCAACTTTGTCGAGACTATCGAGCACCGGCAGGGCCTCAAAGTTGCCTGCCTGGAGGAAATCGCTTATCGCAAAGGCTATATCACCGCCGAACAGATCCTTGAGATCGCCGCCCTCTCCGACGCAAACCCCTACTGCATCTACCTGAAACGACTCATAGAGGAATCCCATTAATATATTTGAATTGATCCGCAATTTTGGCTAATCTATGAGGACGCGGAGCGCACATCCGTCCCCAATGTCTCCTGGACGGTGCCCGACGATATTGCAAAATAAATTCCGCCGATTATCCCAGATTTAGCTACCCTCTCATGGGAATTACAGCCAGATTAGAACTGGCCTTGCCCAACGTTCTAATCCTCGCCCTGTGGAACGTCGTGCTGCTGCTATTCACGTGAACCCGTTTCACCAGATACGATCTGACTTAGTATGCGACAACGATTGGCGATTTTGCAACGCGGCATATAATCGTATCAAAAACGGCCGTATCTCTCACTACTCCTGCTCTGCCTTATCGCCCCTGCCCACCCCCCCTGCTGGCTCAGGACTCGCCGAGCGATATAAAATGGAAATGAGCCTGGAAGACCTGATGAACATCGAGGTCAGCCTGGCCATGCGCAAAGAGGAGCCGTTCTTCACCACCGCCGCCGCCATCGCCGTGCTCACCCGCGACGACATCCGCCGCAGCGGCGCCACCACCATAAGCGACGCGCTGCGCCTAGTCCCCGATGTGCAGGTGGCCCGCCTCGACGCCAATAAGTGGGCCATTACCGCCCGCGGTTTTAACAACCGCTTTGCCCCTCGGCTGCTCCTTTTGATCGATGGCCGCTCCATCTACACCCCGCTGTTTTCGGGCGTCATGTGGGAGCGCCACGACCTGCTATTGGACGACATCGAGCGCACATTGAAGTGATCCGCGGCCCGGGCGCAGCGCTGTGGGGCGCCAACGCCGTCAACCGCTGGATCTGTCCGATTCACAATAGCCACTCTCAAGGAGAGAAGCTCAGACACCGGCTGACCTAATGACCTTCAGCGCAGTCATTAAACCCATATGTCTGCTGGCGCAGGCGGGTGGGGGTTTTGCCGGCGGTGCTTTGTGG
>CAXGRO010000939.1:0-1940 GCA_964012055.1 uncultured bacterium | reverse complement strand
GGACCGAGGCGGCCTGCACGCGCTTGCCGGCGGTCAGCAGGGCGGTGCCGGAAGCGGCGACGCGCTCGCCGGGCGCCAGCCCCGCCACCACAAAAAAGAGGCCGCCGGGCAGTTCGCGCCCCACCTCGACTTGCCGCTGTTCGACGCGCGTCTCATCGCCTTGCGCGGTTAGCGCATAGGCGTAGGTCGCGCCCGAAAAACGCCGCAGCGCCGTTGTGGGCAAGAGGACGCCGGTTTCGCTGGCCGCGGTGGTAATGGTAAGGGCCGCCACCGACCCCAAAGGCAGGTCTGCGGGGACGGCGGTGGCGTAAGCTTCGATGGGATAGCGGCGCGAGCGCGCGTCGGCAACGCGGCCGATATGTGCCAAAGTGCCGTCAAAACTAGGGATTTCAGGCGCCGGCTGGATTTGCACCGCGAGTCCGGGTGCCAGCCAGGCCAGTTCATTGGCCCCCACCTCGGCGCTGATCTTCACCGTGTCGGTGGCAGCCAGGTGGGCAATGGGTTGGCCCGGCGCCACGAGTTCCCCCACTTCGACTTCGAGCCTTATGACTTCCCCGGCAAAAGGCGCGCGAATGGCCGTTCTGGCCAGATCCAATTGCGCCTGCTCCAGAGATACCTGGGCCTGGCGCATGAGGCTGCGGGCGCGCACCTGGTCGGCCTGCGCCTGGTCGTAGGCCTCCTGCGCCAAAGAGTTGTCCTGCAGGAGTGTCCGGGCGCGTTCAAAGTTGCGCTGCGCCAGATCGAATTGACTGCGCCCCAGTTCGACCTGGGCGCGGTGCCAACGTACCTGCAGCGCGTAGGAGGCGGTGTCCAATTGCACCAGGATTTGCCCCCTTTTCACGCGCTGTCCCACCTGCCCGGGCCGAGCAGTGACGGCGGCCCCTACTTCTGCGGCCAGGGCGGTGCGGCGCAGCGGCGCCAGGGTGCCGTTGAGTTGCCGGACGCGGGGCAGTTGGACCACGGTCAGTTCAATGGTTTCTACTTTGAGTACGGTATCTTCTGCAAGAACCGGTAGTGCGGAAGTGCTGAGGATGGCAAATAGGATACTTATAAGAATGCGCATGGGCAGCGAGATATGTACATAGTTTGCCAATGAATAAGATGGCCGCCGGAAACAAAGTCAAGACCACTGGTCGCAATAATTGTGTTTTAAAGCGAATGTACTTCTACGCCTACTTGTACCGCTTCATCTCCCCTCTTTGCAACCGCCCCCAATAATCTTGCAAACAAGCCTTAATCTGCGGACTGAGAATAATGCCGCCGATAATATTGGGAAACGCCATGCCCAAAATCATCATATCGGAAAAATCCAACACATTGCTCAACGCCGTAACCGACCCCAGAAAAACAAAACAAACAAAAATAATGCGGTAGATCAGCGTGGATCCGGCGCCAAAGAGATATTCCCAGGCGCGCTCCCCATAATAGGACCAGGAGATCATCGTCGAATAAGCAAAGAGCATGACCGCCAGCGCCAAAACGTAGCGCGAGCCGGGGATAAACGACTCAAAGGCGGCCGCCGTCATCTTGGTGCCCACAATAAAACCCTCCTGGGCCTGGAACTGCGGGTCGGCGTAGACGCCGGTAATCATGCACACCAGCCCGGTCATCAGGCAGATGATGATGGTGTCGATAAAGGGGCCGATCATCGCCACCATGCCCTCGCGGGCGGGCTCGTCGGTTTTGGCTGCCGCGTGGGCAAAGGCGGCTGAGCCCAGGCCGGCCTCGTTGGAGAAGGCGGCGCGTTTGATGCCGGTGACCAAAACGCCCAGCATACCGCCGTAAATGGCCTCGGGCGAAAAGGCCTGTACAACTATGGCGGCGATCATCGCCGGCACGTCGGTGATTCTGGAGAGGATGATGAGGATGGAGGTGATGACGTAGAGCAGGCACATGAAGGGCACAATGCGCGAGGTGACCTGGCCGATGCGTTTGATGCC
>CAXGRO010000938.1:0-1953 GCA_964012055.1 uncultured bacterium | reverse complement strand
CACCGCCACACACGAATTGGTCGTACCTAAGTCTATGCCTATTACCTTAGCCATTATCTCCTCCAGCCTTGCTGACGACGACGCGCGCAGCCCGCACGACTTTGCCGTTCAAATTGTATCCCTTTTCCGTCTCTTCTACTACTGTTCCAGGTTCGTATTCACCGTGCTCAATTTCTAGCATGGCCTCGTGCAAATTGGGATCGAAAGGTTGACCTATGGTTTCCATTTCTTCGAGCCCATAGCGTTTTAGCGCCTCGCTGAACTGACTGTAGATTAAGGAAACCCCCTCTTTGAGGGCCTGCACATCCTCACTGTCTTGCGCCAATGCGCGCTGCATATTGTCTAATATAGGCGCAATGTCTAATAGCACATCGCGCAATGTCCCCTCGCGCGTTTCTATGCGCACTTTGGCTGTGCGCTTGCGCAGATTGTCTAATTCCGCACTGGCGCGTAGAAAGCGGTCGTAGTTATCCGCCGCTTCTGCCTGTGCAACTACCAGTGGATCTTCTTCCACCGCCTCCGTCTCCTCCTCTACAGGTCCTTCTATTCCGCTTTCTTCTCCAATGGCTTCTCCTCCCTGATCCACCTCGCCTGCAGCCTCAGTTTGAACCTCATCCTCTTGGAGGTTTTCCTCCCCCTGCGTATCTCGTGTTTCGGTTCCGTTCATGGCTACTATATTAATCCTCCTCCAATTTATTTAACTCATCAGTGCCGTTGCCCTAGAAGCCGCGTAATTAACCAGCGAGACGACTCTTCTGTAGGGCATGCGCGTTGGCCCAATGACTCCGATGATCCCCAACACATCATGTACTTTATAGCTGGCCGTCACCACACTACAACCCATCATTTCCCGCGGCGGTGTATTTTCTTCGCCGATAGTAATGACAACCCCTTCCCGTTCCCGCAGAAAGCGGGCGAGCGACTCCCTGCTCTCCACCAAATCCATCAAACCGGCAACTTTGCGGGGATCGCGAAATTCGGGCTGTAAGCATATATTGCCCACCCCAGCCACGTGCAAATCCGCCCCAGCAGGCAGTGCCATTTCTTCGATTTCGGAGGCCACAATACTCAACAATTGGGGATTGCCCACCTCCAACGTTTCAAGGCGTCGCCGCACCGAACGCCGAATTTCGACCATAGTTAAACCCTGAAGACGTTCGTTGAGTTTTTGACCCACGGCGTGCAATTCATCTCTGGAAATTTTAGCATCCAACTCTATGACCAGGCTCTTGGCCAGGCCCTGATCAATGGTCGCTACCAAAAGTAGCCGCTTTTCAGCCAATTCGACCAATTCGAGACGACGCAGAATGCCCTGATTGAATTTGGGCGCCATAACCAGGCCCAATTGCTGCGAGACGTTGCCAAGAATCTTAGCCAACTGCCCTAAGATCTCGTCCATATCACCATCCTGTAAATCCAATTCGAGTTCTTGCTCTACTTCCGGATGTTTTTCGTTCCGAGCAAATTGCCCCTCGGCCATACACTGTTCGACATAGAATTTATAGGCCCAATCCGTGGGCACGCGCCCGGCCGAAGTATGAGGCTGGTGTACGCACCCCTTCTCTTCGAGTCGAGCCAGTGTATTGCGCACGGTCGCAGCACTCACTTCCCATTGCTCACGCTCCAGCAAAAGGCGCGAACCAACAGGCACAGCATTGCCGATATAAGCTTGTACCAAGGCGCGCAGCACCAGGTTCTCGCGTTCCGATAGCGCGATAGTATCCACTCTTTTACCTTCTTTATTGCACCAAACGACAATGCCGCAGCTTGCGCCTATGGCATCCCGTCGTAACAAAAAAGCTTAAACAATAGCCAATAAAGCAATACTGTGGACACTTTTTTTAAGTCATTGATAAATAGATATTTAAATTTATAACTTGTTTATAAATAATCACTTGCGAATTTAAACCTTACAAAAATCCGCTCAAAATCGAAAAAGTGTCCACAGTATTG
>CAXGRO010000937.1:0-1967 GCA_964012055.1 uncultured bacterium | reverse complement strand
AGCCACAAATCGTAGTCTTCGGGCCAGCCGCGGTCCTGGTAACCGCCCAGGTTGAGCAGTTCGGCGCGGCGCACGAGGGCGGAGGGGTGGACGATGGGGCTTTCAATAAAGATCTCGCGGCAGATGTCGTCGTGGTGCACCAACTGGTTGAGCCATTCCAGGTAGATGCGGAACCCCTCGCCGACGGTGGCGGGCGGAAAGTTTTCAACCAGGCAGCCCACCACGCTCAGGTCGGGCTCTTTTTCGAAGAGGCGCAGCTGTTGTTGCAGGCGCTGGGGGTGGGCCAAATCGTCGGCGTCCATGCGGGCGACGTAGGTGCTACGGCAGTGTTGCAGGCCGTTGTTGAGGGCGGGGATTAGGCCCTGGTGCGGTGCGGCGATGGGGCGCAGGCGGTCGTCGCGTTGTTGTGCCTGTTGCAAGAGGGCGAGGCTGTCGTCGGTGGAACCGTCGTCGACGGCGATTATTTCAAAATCGTCTAATGTCTGGCAAAAAAGGCTGTCGAGGGTGGCGGGCAGAGTGGCGGCGGCGTTGTACACTGGCATAAGAACGGAGACGAGCGGCTGGGGCATGGGCTTGCGCGGCAAAAGTGGAATGGCGATGTTTTTCTAAGATAGAAATTAGGGTCGAATAAAGCGAAAGTCTACAATGCAACTCAAATCGTCAAAAGAAATAGACCGTATCCGGGCCAGTTGCCGCATTGCCGCCGAAGCCATGGCGCGCGCTTTGGAAGAAGTGGCCGACGGGGTCACCACCCAAAAGCTCGACCAGGTGGCTGACAATTACATCCGCAAGGAGGGCGCGGTGGCCAGCGCCAAGGGTTACAAGGGCTATCCAAAGAGCATTTGCGTTTCGGTCAACGAGGAGGTGGTGCACGGCATCCCTGGCGAGCGCGTCTTGCGCCAGGGCGACATCCTGTCGGTGGACATTGCCGTTAAGAAAGATGGCTACCACGGCGACATGAACGTTTCGGTGGCGGTGGGCCAAACCAGCGCCGAGGCACAGCACTTGCTCGACGTGACGAGCCAGGCTCTGGAGCGGGGGCTGGAAGCCTGCGCCCCGTCCAAGCGTCTGGGCGACGTGGGTCACGCCATTCAGTCTTATGTGGAGGGCGAGGGGTATTCCATTGTGCGCGAATACTGCGGCCACGGTATCGGCCGCTCTTTTCACGAGGAGCCGCAATTGCTGCACTTTGGCTTGCCGGGCACGGGGCGCCGCTTGCAGGCCGGCATGGTGTTCACTGTGGAGCCCATGGTCAACCGCGGCAATGCAGACGTGCGCGTGCTGGACGACGACTGGACGGCGGTTACGGCCGACGGCTCGTTGTCGACACAGTTCGAGCACACGGTGGCGGTGACCAAGGACGGGCCCGATATCCTTTCCCGCTTTGACGACCTGCCCTTCTAGGGGCGGATCACTTGCTCTTTTGGGGCTTTCCGCTATATTGTACAAGATTTTTCCATTGCAGCGAGAGGAGTAGAATATGGCCAAGAGAAAAGCCGACGGCGAGGGTGGTGCGGAAGAGGAAAGTGGAGATTTTTCGTTCGATCCGGGTACGCAGATCGAATTGGAGGTGGAGGAGACGTGTTGCATTACCGGCGAGGCGGTGGAGTCGAGTTTCTGTCGTTTTCCAGACTACCACAACGGCACACTTCTGGTGATGTCTAAGGGGGAGGCGCTCAAGCATTTGCGGGCGGGGACTTCGCTGGAGGTGTTTAGGGAAGTGTTGGTTAAGCGACACGGGAAGAAGGTGCTGGTGGATTACGCTAGTTCCTGAGTGATTTAGATAGCAGGTGATTGGAAGGGCGGTCCTGAATGGGCCGTCCTTTTTTTGTTATTTAGGGGGAAATGGGCGTTTGCCTGTGACGCGGGTTGGGAGGGACTTCGACGCTCATGACGCTCAATTCGTAGAAGTCTTTTTAAAATTCATTTTTCGATTCAAATCACCATGATGTATTTGTTACTTAAGC
>CAXGRO010000936.1:0-1975 GCA_964012055.1 uncultured bacterium | reverse complement strand
CGCGAGTGGATTGAAAACTCGCGCGCAACTTCCTCAAAGGACCGGCCGGCCCGCAGCGCCGCCATCACCTCCTCGGCACGCTCTCGCGTGGGCACTACGATGTGGGCTATTTTGATCCACCGCGCCCAGTTCTGCTCGACGAAGACGCGCCGCATGTCCTCCTCGGTGAGGGAAACCTGGTCATCAACTGCACGCTGCTCTACTTCTCGTATCAGCCGCCGCCGCAGGGCCGTCGCCACCTCGTTGACAAACGCCGGATTGCGGTCCAAGCCGCCGGCGCGGGCTTCTTTGAGGATGAGGGCGCGGTCGACCAGCGACTGCAAGTATTCGCGGATCTTTGCCTCGTCCTCTTGCTCGCTCTTGGCCCACCCGGCCAAATTGTCGATCAGGTACTCCAAATCCCGATCCGTGATCACTTCTGCGCCCACCTGTGCGAGCGCCAATTCTTCTTTTTCGGCGGCCGGTTCCTGCTGTCCACAGGCAATGATCGCCGCCACACTCAATACGCCCCACATCGACAAGTTTCGCAAATACATACCCCTTTCTCTCGCCTTGCTGGCTTCGAAATTTGAGGCCACACTTTACCCTCTTCGAAGACCGGCAAAACTCTTTTTACGTCACGTTCTTGCGACACATTTAAAAATAAAGTTGCCGACCATACCGTTGAGCCAGCATTTCCCAAAATTCAGAAATGTCTTGTCGGGGGTCAAGTGGCACAAGAGTCAGATCAACGGGAAAGATTATAATAATATAATAATTGAAATTTTTCCGAGCTCACCCGGAGTCTGCTTGGGTGCAGATTGAAACTTTTTTGATTTCGCCCAGAATCCGTCTAGGTGCAGGCCGCAAAAACCAGATCGATCAACTCGGGGTTTGCCCCTTGCCCGCCGCGCACGCCCAGAGGATCTGGATTCTGCACGATCACCAGTTCTTGGCTGGGGAATACAACCACGTAATGGCCGCCCGCTCCCCATGATAGAGGGCGCTTTTGTCGCCACTGGCCACAGTGTCTAGGGCATGTTAAACGGGCCGGCCACCGGCGAGGCCATAGCAGAGTTCATTGTCGACGGGGCGGCGACGCACGTAGATATTGCGCCGTTCAATCCGGGGCGAAGCAACATTTAATTTGTAGAGCCGCTCTCTGCCTCTGTTCTCATCGCCGCCCAGAGCTCTTTCACGTCCGCAAGCGTCGTCGGCTCCGCACCAATCGCCCCCCACACCATCAACCGGCCGTCCAGTTTGGCCGGCGTCAGGTAAGCTTTTTCCCCGCGATTAATGCGGTCGGCCCAGGCGAGCGTACGTTGATTCAGGTCCTCGTCGCCCATCTAAATGAAGTGGACCTGCTGTTGCGACAAAATCGCCAGCTGATTCCCATCGAAATCAAAACGGCCATGACATTTAATACGGAGTTTGCAAAGGGCATCGCACATTTTCAGAAAGTCACATCGTCTGCGCAAAAGGGCTACATCGTCTACGCAGGTGATCTTGCGTCCGAACTGGCCAACGCCAGCATGCTAAATTTTGCCGCTGCGGAAACTATCTTTCTCTAAATACGTCACAGCACGAGCACAACCTCAACGAATCCCTATAGTCTCCACCCCATTTTCCTTGAGCAAATCCAACAACCGCACCACATCCTGATAAGGCACTTCCCCCGCCCCCGTAAACATAACCTTGCGCTCCACATCGGCCCCCGGCGGAAATAACTCATTCAATTTAGCGGGCAACTCCGCCTCACTCACTTCTTTTTCGTCAATCAAAATCTTGCCTTCCGCCGTAAACACCACCTTGGGATCTTCGCGCACCTGCCCCGAAGCCACCCCGCCGCCCTGCGGCAATTTAGTCGACAGAGTCTGGAATATGATCGGCGTAATCACCAAAAACCCCAATAGCAGCGCCAGCGACACGTCCGCTAGTGGGTTGACCGGAACACCTATTTTGGTCCAGCTAAGATGAGACGTTTTGGGTTATTAGA
>CAXGRO010000935.1:0-1976 GCA_964012055.1 uncultured bacterium | reverse complement strand
CCAGGTGAGCAATTGGAAGGGCGGCATGCGGCGGTAGATCTCGTACACCGCGTCGGCTCCCACATAAATCTCGTCCGCCTCTATGATGAGGCGCAGGCCCGTGTTAAAATCAGAGTCCGCCAGTTTGGGAAAGCGCAACTCGATACCCTGCGCCTGGCGCGGCACGCACTCGAATTGGCCGCGCTTGTCCAGCCGCTGAATGCGGCGCACGCTCCAATTGCAAAAGCGGCACTCGCCGTCGTACACAACCACTTGTTCGCTCATATCACTTTTCTTTTAGGTGTATTTCTTGGCGTTGTTGGCGGTTTGGGTGCGCACTTTGGCGCCAACTCAGCTCTTACCCAATACCGCGTGCACTTTAACCTGGTCGGCGATATTTTTCATCGCGCGGCCGCCCAAATCTTGCACCCGGTAGGTCGCGTCCAATTGCGCCGCTGTCTCCGGCCCCACCAAAATTCGCCCGGGCTCGGCCGCGTCGGCCAGGCGCGTCGCCAGGTTGGTCACCGGCCCGTTGGCCGTAAAAGTCCAGCGCGTGGCGCCCACCAGCGCCGTGCCCGAATTGATGCCCACGTGTATGCTCAGGGGGTGGGTGCTGTTCTCGCTGTTGAGTTCCTCGGTGGCGGCCAGCACCGCCAGCGCCGCGTCCACCGCCGCTGCCCCCGGGCAATCCTGAAAAACGGCCATCAGGCCGTCACCGGCGGTCTCGTTGATGTCGCCGTCGCCGGCGCGAATACAGTCTAGAAAAGCCGAAAAATAGCGTTCCACCAGCACGTTGAGTTCGGCGACGGGCAGTTCCTGGCTCAAGCGCGTGTAGCCGGTGATATCGAGAAAAGTACCGCCAACGCCTGATAGCGATAGGCCACCACTAATTGCGGCATGTCGGCGCCGCTGTGAATGGCCTTCTGCATTTCGTTGTAAATATCGTTGTACGTGCCCATCTGCCGTCCCTGGATCTCGATGGAATGGGGGTTGATCTGATTAAAGTCGGCAATGAGATCCAGCAAAGCAGCTTCGCGCTCGTCGGTGTGCTGGTACCAGAAAGTCACTTTCTGCCCCTGCGGATAGACCGCTTCACCCCCATCCTCTCTTTGCGGCGGGGCTTGTTGCCCCCCCCTCGCCACAGGACCACAATGCGACGGCCAGTAGACACCAGGCGATGCAATTAAATTCTCTTACCCTACGCGATGCCAGCATACATTCCTTCGAAATGATATACGCGGAGTCATATCTACGTTACAGTGTTTAATGTGAGTTAAGATACGCTTCTAGGGGAGTAGACACAAGGTAGAGCGGTTCAGCCGCTGGGAATGTAGCGCTGCACCAGCACCTTCATGACGTCGACGGCAATTTGCGGCCGTTCTTGCAAGAGATTCCAAAAATCTTTCTTGTCGATGCGCAGGGCCACTACGTCCGACAAGGCGGTGCAGTCGGCGGTGCGCGGCTGTTCCGAAAGGACCGCCAATTCGCCCAACACTTCGCGGGAATGCGACACGCGCACCTGGCGGCCGTCAATTTCCGCCCCCACCTGTCCCTCGACCACAATAAACAGGCAATCGCCTTCCTCGCCCTGGCGAATGAACGTGGTGCCGCGGGCGATGGCCACTTCGTGGGCAATGGGAACCAGGTCTACCACCTCTTCGCCGGGTATCTGGACAAAGAGGGAAGCGCTTTTGAGAAAGAAGACCTTCTCGATGGTCGATAGGGCCATGGCGTGATCTCCGGCGAGTAGTTTTTGGGCAAAGGCGATATTGGCGCCGTCTTTTTCGGCCGTCAGAAAACGCTGCAGCAGAGGTGAGAGAGCGGCGGCTGGCCGAGAGGGCGGTTTGGCGCACCAGGGCCTCTTCAACAACGGGGGCCAGTTTGGTCAGAGCCAATTCGGCGGCGGCGCGCAGGGCGCAGGCGCACAGCCAGGCGTCGTGCTCGGCAATCAGGTCGGTCAGCACCGCGGCAGCGGAACGGGGCACCAGGCCAAAGCG
>CAXGRO010000934.1:0-1976 GCA_964012055.1 uncultured bacterium | reverse complement strand
TTTTTTCAACCCCTTTCTACAAAATTGGACCTTTTTAAGACGGCTTCTTAGAATTTTTTCGAGGCAATAGGCATAGCGGAGCATGGTATGAAAGAGGTCAAAATCGATAAACTGTATTACGAGATAAGCCGCCACAACCCGCCCGCCCTGCGCATTGAGCCAGGGGAGACAGTGCGGGTTGAGACGCAGGATACCTTCAACGGGTTGGTGCAGCGAGAGGGCGACCACCGCGACTTAAAAAAGAAACCGTTCGGCAACCCGCAGTCGGGGCCGATTTATGTGGAGGGCGCCGAGAAGGGCGATAGCCTGGCCGTCTACATCGACAAGATCGATCCGCGCACCGGCCAGGCGGCCAACGACATGACCTGGGCGCGCAACGGCATGGGGGAATTCTTGGGGCTCGATATTCCGGTCAACACCCGCATCGCCTCCATCCGCGACGGCAAAGTGTGGTGGAGCCCAACGGTGGGACTGCCGTACCGACCGATGATTGGTACCATCGCTTGCGCGCCGGAGATGGGGGCGGCAACGACCGGGCCGGCGGGGGATTACGGCGGCAATATGGACATCAAAGAGATCGCCGAAGGCCACACGCTGGAGCTGCCGGTGTACGTCGACGGCGCCTTATTGCACCTGGGCGACACTCATGCCATACAGGGTGACGGTGAACTCTGCGGCACGGCCATGGAGATGCCCGCCGTGGTCACGGTGAAAATCGATTTGCTCAAGGGTAAAACGATTCAGCGGCCGCGCATTCGCGGTGACGACGAGATTATGACTATTGCCACTGGCCGGCCTATGGAGCGATCGGTGAACCAGGCCTATGCCGATTTGATCCTGTGGATGGAAGAAGAATTTGGCGTGCCGTGCTGGGACGGCTTGAGTCTGTGCACCATGGTCGGCGAAGTGTCGGTGGGCTGGCAGGGCATTGGCACTGTGGCGGCCAAGATTAAACTGGAGTACGTAAGGGCGGCGAGCAAAGCGTCCGTTTGATCTAGTAGAGGATGATATGGCAAGCAAGAGTCAGGTTGAGCAGTACTACGAAGAGGGCTATTGTGTCGTCGACGATGTGGTGGAAGCGCAGCAGTTGGAGCCGCTGACGGCGGCGCTGCGGCGGGCGCTGGACAAGGTATATTCGGGCGCCGTGGTGGATGACTTTGAGAAAATTGACACGGGGGGGGCGGGCGCCCAAGCGCAGACGTTGTGGGGGCTCATTGCGCCCGAATACGGCGAGCCCGTTTTTGCCGAGCACCTGGGGTCGCCGGCGGTCTATAGGTACATGCGGTCGCTGCTGGGCGACGAGTTGCGCCTGGGCTGGCTGTGCGCCATTGCCATTAAAGGCGGTGGCTACGAGATTGGCTGGCACCGGGACATTGGCAAAGAGGAGAGGGACGGTACGTATGAAGTGGAGATGGAGATCCTCGGCCGCTACCGCAAGAATCTGGTCAAATGGCATCTGGCGCTGGTCGACGACGCCTGCTTGTGGTTGGTGCCGGGCAGTCAAAAGCGCTACCGCACCGAAGAGGAGCGCGAGATTTTGATCAACAATCGGGGCGGAGAAATTTCCAATGGGTTGCAGATTTCGTTAAAAAGGGGACAAGCCGTATTCTGGAACGGCAATACCATTCACCGCGGCAGGATGCCGGAGGGAGTGGAGGAGCGCCTGACGTTGACCGGGGCGCTGGTCAAACACGAGGAGGACGTGGCGGAGAAATTGGACGAGCGCTTTCGCTGGTGTTTGGCCGACAATGTGCGCGGCAGTTTGCCGGGAAATGTACAGGTTTATTACGACCGCTGGCGTGTGGCGGTGGGGGAGTGAGACGATTGGAAAATGAAACGGGCGTTTGCGTGTAACGCGGTTTGGGGACCCTGCCTCTGGTGTTTTGTGAGTCCCTCGGGGGGCCTGCCCTGTCCCGCTCCTCCACAGCCGCTGATGAAGATTAAGGAATTAATCGTGCAAGAGTCCAGTATATCGT
>CAXGRO010000933.1:0-1978 GCA_964012055.1 uncultured bacterium | reverse complement strand
TTAAAAAAATCCTTTATTCTGACTGATTTATGCAAAAAAACAGCCATTTTTTTGTATTCACCGCTCATATATACATCTACTTGGGTTTTACTCTAATTCAGTCCAGATCACTTATTGAACTACTACCCCTCGGCTCAAAACGTCCCTGCTCGCCGCTCTGAAGTGTAAATCTCTCACCTTTTTCTACCAAAGAAATAACCTCAACCGGCCCCTTTATAACCTCGATGATAGTCGATGTATCCAGCACAATGCGGGTGCGGAAAATAGCCCCCGGGGGCCCCGAGACTTTGACCACCGGTGTACGCACAGTAAAATTCTCGTCCAATACGCGCGTTTCCATCCTGCCGACGCGGGCATAGAGTTCGGCACTATCCCCTTCATCACCCTCTTCGCGCCAAACTTGGGCCCCTTCCTCCACTTCAACCTCACTCATAAACCCCGGCAATTGCACGATGGCTTTTATGCCTTTGGGCACCTTCAACTGCTGCCCCAACTTGAGCACTGCACGGCCCATCTTCTCCGCCGTTGGTGCGTCCGTATCTGCCTCGGTTGGCACAACCAAAGCAGCCGCCTTTCCTTTGCCCCCACTGCCAGTTGAAATGCCTGGATTTACTGCCCCACCTCCTGTAACCCGCCCACTCCCCTGCTCGCCAGTCAACCACATTACCACCCCCATGGCCAACGCCACCAAAACCACCACTGCAGCATAGCGCCAATGTGTATTTTCCCTCTCCCTCTCCCCATCTTCCTCCTCCTCGCTATTGAGCTCTTCCAACTCGTCCAGTTCTAACTCCAGCAGCGTTTCCCACATCGGCTCGTCGCGGCCAATTGAAGCAAAATACGTGCTGATCTGTCCCTTTTCGTAGAGATGGCGAATGGTGCCCAATATGCCGGCCTGGGCCTGTTCTATTTCGTCCAACGTCGCCCCTTCATACATATCCCCCTCCTCCTCTATGAGCACCTGTCGCCGGGCCGAGACATTTTGCATAATGCGCTTTTTAACCGGCTCTGTGGTCATGCGCAGGGCCAGGGCAATGGTGGCATTATCAATTTGCAACAATAGCGTTTGAATCTCAGGATCGCGCAAGCGCAGAATATCCTCAAAGACAAAGAGGTGATTTTGCAAAATGCTCACCGCGGTTCTATCTACCTGCGCGGTGGCAGTTATAGCACGCCGTAGCCGGCCCTCGTCGGGCAACGCCCGCAAAATCTCACAGGCCGTCTCCATGCCCCACTGCTCATTTAGCTCCAAGCGCTCGCGCAGCGCTTCAACCCACTCGGTCTCCTGCCCCGACAACCCGCGGTTGATGTTGAGCGCCGTACTAGTAGCGACCTTCTGAACCAATTCCCCTTGAAGGTGCAACGGCAACTCGCCCAGCAGACCAGCGGCATCTTCTCGACGAGCCGCTAAACTAAGCAAACCTAATAAAACGGGCAGCGCCCTGGGAACCTCTTCTCCGACCTCAGAGCCCCGACTTTCCACCACCTCGTCGCCTTCGGCACCACGCTCGCCCTTTGATTGATCTTCCTCTACAGTTGCACTGGAGGGAGTCGTTCCGTATTCCCCAGCGGCCAATTCGCCAGAATCAGCCGCCGCATCGCCATTTTCCCTTGCGACCGTCGTTTCTGCCCCCTCTTCTTCCGCTGTTTCATCTATCCCTTCCCCCGTTGATTCCGGCGTTGTCATTCCTTCATCTTCTTCGTATGCTTCAATCAGTTCGGGCCGCAGCAATCCTATTATGCGCCTTTGCTCCACCTGCAATTCAGAAACATCCAGGTTCGCCGTGGCGCGTATGCGCTCGTCCACACTGTCCGCCAAATCACGGGGCAGCAGTTTCAGGTAGTGGGCACGCGCGTTGACGCTTAATCCATAACCAATGAGGAATAAGGCGTTTTCAAGAGAATTATTCATACTATTAGAAACCGTCTTAAAATTGCGCGTTCTTCGCGCGTCTTTTGAGTAAGAGATGAATCATCG
>CAXGRO010000932.1:0-1995 GCA_964012055.1 uncultured bacterium | reverse complement strand
GGGAAGGGGCGGACCTGTCGCGTCTGCAGGGTGAGCCGGTGCGCCTGCGTCTGGACATGCGCAACGTCTGCCTCTATTCCATTCAGTTTATTTGATGGCTGATGGATCGCATTGTTGTGGGACCGACGCGAGATGCTGGAGTGGAGTATGCGCGTTACCGCGCTCTGGGACTAATTATCTCCAGTGGCCCGGTGGAGGCGGCCGCCAAGACCATCATCGGCCACCCCCTTACCGCGTTACAACGCCAACGCAAAACACAATTGACATCACTCGCGATACGACGGATCCTTCTGATCCATCAGCCGCACCAGAGCGGCAAACTCTAACTGGCCGATGTCGTCGGCGGCGCACTGAGCGAACTCGCGCATTTGCCGGGCCGAGCGATCAATAGCTTCCTGCGGAGGGTAGTTCAGCTCCGCACGGCCGCAGGCCATGGCGTCGAGCTGCACCTGGCAGGCGCGCTCCAGGCGGTAGAGGTAGAGGAAGGCTTCGGCGACGGTGCGGCCCACCGTTAAAAGGCCGTGGTTGCGCAGAATAAAGGCGTCGGCGTCGCCCAGGTCGCGAGCTAGTTTCTCGCGCTCTTCCAGCAGTATGGTCGAGCCTTCGAAGTCGTGGTAGGCGACGTGCCCGTGAAAACTCATGGCGTTCATGCTGATGGGCAAGAGGCCGCACTCCAATGCCGAAAGCGCCATGCCGGCGCGGGTGTGGGTGTGCATGACGCAGTAGGCGTTGTCGCGGTGCTCGTGGATGGCGCTGTGGATGGTAAAGCCGGCCGGGTTGACCGGGTAGTCGCCTTCGACCAGGTTGCCGTCGAGGTCTATTTTGACCAGGCTGGAGGCGGTGATTTCGTCGTAGCGCAGGCCGTAGGGGTTGATGAGGAAGTGGTGGTGGGGGCCGGGCAGGCGCAGGGAGATGTGACCGTAGATGAGTTCGCACCAGCCCAGGTGGTCGAAGATGCGGTAGGCGGCGGCGAGTTGGAGGCGGAGGTCCCATTCTTCTGGGGTGAATTCTCGTGTGGGAGATAGGGTGGTTTCGGATAGGGTGGCTGTCATGGCTTATCTTCCGTTTTCTTTTGTGATGAAAATCTTGAAGCTAGCGTTTGCCTGTAACGCGGTTTGGGGAGGGTCTCTCGCTCATTCTCGCCCGGCTCCTGCCGGGCTCCGATTCCAAAGGCGCTGTCCTGCGGACAGGGGCTTTGGAATCCGCTCTGAGACCCTCCCCAAACCGCTCAACGTACGTTACGTAGAATTCATGGCGTTTCAAGTTTATGACAATCGTTAAAACTAGGCCAAAATCCAATTAAGATGAAGAAAAGAAGGTTTCGCTCTAGTTGTCAAGATAACTTTTATTTTGCGTTGTTATAGGAACGATCACATTGCTATTGTAAAACGAGATGTTCGGCGCAAAGGTCTTCAGATGCCAACTATACCACCAATTGCATATCGAAACGCCATATATTCTACGCCAACGTCCGCTGAGCGAATTGGGGGGGACCTCAGAGCGGATTCATTACCCTCTCTGAGGTCTCCCCCCCCAATTCGCGTACCAGGCAAACGCCCATATATAGCTTTTCAAACACAATTGGTATGAATAAGGAGCCGTTCCATGAGTGAAAAACACGAGATCATTTTTCAGACGGACGGGCGCCATTCGAGCGTTTATCTGTACGAACCCCCGATGGGGGTGCGGCAGTATGTGGAGCCGATTGACGAAGTGGTGGATTTGGGGATTGATACCATTAGTTATGTGGTGGGGGACTGCAGTTTATTGCTTTACGATACCAAAGTGGGGGAACGCTGGGGGCACAACGTCGATCTGGCCGACCACGAAGTGTGGTATAGGGCCGGGCGCAATTGCCAGGCGATGATTGACAGCGGGCACGACCCGCTGATGGTGGTGTGCCGGCACGCGCAGCAGCGCGGCTTTACTTTTTTGCCGCATCTCATTTTGAACATGCACCACACCGCGCACGGCCGGGTGACCAATTGCCGTGTC
>CAXGRO010000931.1:0-1998 GCA_964012055.1 uncultured bacterium | reverse complement strand
GCGTCCTCCGCTTTGGCGGCATGGTCTCTATGATCTCGTGCGCCACGTTGAGCCCGTGAAACTGAGACCAGATCGAATTGTAACAGTTGAAGATGGCACAGCGAGGGGTATCGGGGTTGGTCCAGTCATTGGCCGCGTGCACCAGGCTCTCGGTAAAAATGAGCACTGAACCCGCCGGACAGCTGTAGTCCTCCATCGCTGCGCGCAGGTTTTCCTCCCAGGGTGACTCACCGATATTGGCCCGATAGGGATCGGGACCGCCGTAGTTGAAATAGGCTTTGTGCGAACCACTGAGAAAGGTGGTGCCGCCATCGCCTGCTTTGACTTCCTCCAGTTCCCACACCACGCGCGTTAGACCCGAATAGATCTTATTCCCCGCCACCTGATAGCGCAGCGCATTGGCCTGCTGCGGTGGGCGCACAACGTGGGGCATGCTGGTGGGCTCGGGCTTGCTCCAGCCCGGCGGACGCAGGGAAATGAACGAACCTTCACAGCGAAAACCGTAGCTCTCATCGCGCACGTACGGCTCTTCTGTCAGAATTTCAGACAGGATGCCGACGATGGATGGATGATCGAGCAGACTCTGCAGCGCCCCTTTGTAGCTTGAAGCGCCCGCATAACACTCGGCCTTCATCGCTTCGATCTCCGCCCCCGTCAATACCGCAGGCAGGAGGATCCAACCGCGCAGGTCGAAGAAGAACTTCTGTTCCTCGGTCATGGGGATTACGGGTGTGATGGGGAACTCTTTCGCTGCGGTCATCAATTCCTCCTAAGTGATGCTGAATACTGCTCTTCCAGATTGATCTCAAACGCACCCTGAGTATAGGAAATTCAAAGCCCGTCGACCAAGTAAATCGGGCGGCGTTTTGCGCGCTGGCGGTATTGGGCGCCACGCTGTGGCGCCGGCGCTTTGGCCGCGGTCCGTTGGAGTGGACGCTGCGGCGGCTGGCAGAAGCGGAATAAAATGGCGGCGCCGGGGCCCATCCCCCAGCGCCGCCTGTGATCCTCCCGACCGACGGGCCGACTACCGGATGGCCTTCAGCCGACCCCAGCTGATGCGCTCCACCGCGGTGGGCACCTCGAGCGCGGAGACGGTCAGCGTCTGGCACAGGGTGTTGTTGCTCTCGTCGCTTTCGACGACGCCGTCGCCGGGGTCGATGACCAGGCAGAGCTGGTAGTCGCCGGGCGGGGTGTCGGCGGGCAGCACCCCCGTTTCGGCGTAGAGCCGGTCGCTATGCGGGGCCAGATTGTGGGTGTTGCTGATGCGGCCGCCGCGCAGCAGCACGTCTTCGCCGAAGTTTTCCGCAAAGGGGGCAAAGCCGGGGGGTACGTGGTCGTCGGACGACAGCACGAAGTCGATCATATAGCCATCGCCGGAGTCGGTGCCAACGGCCAACTCGCTGCCGGTGTTTGCGACGGTCGTTTCGATGACCAGGGTCCCGCCGGGCTCGACCGGATTGGGGAATGAGGCGCCGACGATCTGCAGGTCGGGGGTGGCGTTGGCCGCAGCCATCAACAGCGAGGCCAGGCCTGCGCCCTTCAGGAGATGCGTGATAAACCGTTTCATAGTGAAATCCTCCTTGCGAGGGGTGGTGTGTTTCTCGATGTGTCTATTGATGCGCTGCTCTTTTAATGGTAGCACTTAATACTACTGTGTATCGTGATTAGAATCACGTCGGGGCAAAAAAAAATAAAAATACATAAGACATTTATTTTAATTGCCTTATGTGTCTATCTTCTTGTTGTGGACGAGGTTTTAATGGCTATCAGGTGGGTATTTCTAGTATTGTTTAGCAGCGCCTTACTCGCGGATGTCGATTTGGTGGCGGCCGAGGTCAAGGCCACGGCCACGCCCAAGTCGATCCCCCTGCTGCGCACGGGTGAGGCGCTACAGGGGGTCGTTGTCGAGGGCGGGCTTAGAGTGAGCGTACCGCGGCAGGCGCGCAGCAAGTTGCCCGACGTGGTCGAGGTGACCTGGTAGGCGAAGCGGACCTGTAC
>CAXGRO010000930.1:0-2002 GCA_964012055.1 uncultured bacterium | reverse complement strand
CTATTTGTCTAAGCCGTTATTTATCAATGACTTATAAAAAGTGTCCACAGTATTGCTAAAGGCAACGTAATTATATCTCATACGTACACAATTATAACGCCCACGGAGGTTGGGTAGGGGGAGTCCCAGAGCGGATTTGTTACCCCCTCTGCCGCAGGACGCGGCAGAGGGGGTAACGCCTCGGAGCAACCCATGGATGGGTTGCGAGAATGAGCGTCGGGACTCCCCTTACCCGACCGTCCACACTAACACCCCAAACGGAGATAAACCTCGATGGCCAATAAAAAACGAGTCTTAATCACCGGCGCCGCCGGCACCGTCGGATCCGCCCTATGGCAAGCCTGGCAAGACCAAAACCGCTACACTCTAACCCTAACCGACCACAGAGAAATCACAGCACCCTCCGCCCGCATCGAACTCGGCGACATCGCCGACCGCGAGCACGTGCGCAAACTGTGTGCCGACCAGGACGCCTTAGTGCACCTGGCTTACATCCCCCACGCGCCGCTGGCCGACGTCACCGACATCGGCGTATCCATGCAATTGTTCGAAGCGGCCTGTGAAGCGGGTGTAAAAACCATCGTCTATGCCAGTTCCAACAGCGCCATCGGAATGAACGAACACCAATTCTCGCCGCCGCGTTTTTCCACCGGAGATCAATTTCGCCCCAACAGCTGGTATGGCGCCATGAAGTGCATGGCCGAAATGGCCGGTAGTTATCTGGGCAATATGCACGACATGCACTTTGTCAGCATCCGCATTGGAACATTCACCGGTGGCTATGAGCCCTCCGACCTGCGCCAGTGTACCACGTTGCTAACGCCGCGCGATGCCGTACAGCTCTTTGGTCTGGCCGTCGACTACGAGGGGCCGGTGAAATTTATCATTACCTACGGCACCTCGGGAAATTACAGCGGGCATCAATTGGGGTTTCTCGATATCAGTAGCGCCGTGGAGATTCTCGGCTACCGGCCGCAAGATAATTTGATTAAAGGGCATCAATACAAATTTTTAAACTGATGGGAGCATTAGCGCAGCCCGGCTACGGTGTCTACCAGAGACTTGACAGCATGCTCCGTCGTAGCGCCGTCTTCTTGCGCGCCGGAAAAGGAGTGTACAGAAATTATGCCGTTGTGCAAGGTGAGCTGGCGCAGGATTTTGGCCGCGTTATGCGGAGTTATGCCGCCGCCAATTACCACTTCAACTTTACCCGCGGATCGTTCTATAATTTGATTCAGCCGGTCGATGCTATCGCCGGCCGTACCCCTATGACCCCACGGAATACCGCTGGTCAATATTCTTTCCACCCCTAAATCTATTAATTGATCCAGGGCTGCTAGCGGATCGGCTGTCGCGTCAAAAGCGCGCTGAAAGGATGGCTGCAACTTGTATGAGTGGCTCGTTTGGATCAATTGCCGGCACGCGTCCAGCGCCAGTTGGCGGTCGCTGTGTTGTAAGGCTCCAAAGGCGACGCCGTTGGCGCCGGCAGCTGCCGCCTGTTCTATTTGGTGCTGCATCGCCGTTCGCTCTTCGCGGGAGTACGAGAAATCCCCTGATCGCGGGCGGATCATAGCCAACAGGCCAGGGCGATCAAAGAATGCCCGGCGCGCAGCAATTATATGTTCCACAGAAGGGGTCAGGCCGTCGCAGTGCATGGCGCTGCACAACTCAACTGTCGCCGCTCCGCTTGCGTAGGCTGCCCTCACGGCGTGTTCGACGTTTTGTGCGCCGTCGCAGTTGATACAAATTTCGACTTTAATGCTGCCCGACACACAATTCCTTTTTTAGTTTGGTTAGTACAAAAAAGGACAGCAGTTCCATATTCGACGCTGCTCTCTCTCCCACCTTTAGGAGGCATCGAAAGGCCCTGCTGTCCCGTACACCAGGGAGGGTGTACACATGAGACGCGCGACGGGGAAAAAGGTTGATGTTTTTTTGTCGATATTAGTTAACAATACTGTGGACACTTTTTCGATTTTGAGCGGATTTTTGTAAGGTTGAA
>CAXGRO010000929.1:0-2011 GCA_964012055.1 uncultured bacterium | reverse complement strand
CGGCTCGCCGTGCTTGTGAATGTACGCCTCCAGCTGTCTAAAATTGGTTTTGCCGGACATAATTTGCTTGCCAATGCCGCTGCGATACGATTTGTAGCGCTCCTTTACAAAATCGTCCAACACGCCGTCCGCAATAATTTTGTGGGCGATTTTCATGCCGCGGGCAAAAGCGTCCATGCCGCCGATGTGGGCGTGGAAGAGATCTTCCCCGTCGAACGAACCGCGCCGCAACTTGGCGTCAAAATTGATGCCGCCCTTGCCAATGCCCTTCTGTTTGAGAATGACCAGCATGGCATAGGTGGTGCTGTACAGGTCGGTGGGAAACTGGTCTGTGTCCCAGCCCAGTAAATAATCGCCGCGGTTGGCGTCGATGCTGCCCAGGCGGCCCTCGCCGGAGGCCACCGTCAAATCGTGCTCAAAGGTGTGCCCGGCCAGAGTGGCGTGATTGGCCTCGATATTGAGTTTAAACTCGTCGAATAGACCAAATTTACGCAAAAAGCTCAACACCGTGGCCGCGTCGTAGTCGTACTGGTGTTTAGTCGGCTCTTTGGGTTTGGGCTCGACCAACAACACCCCCTTAAAGCCGATCTTCTTCTTGTAGTCCACCGCCATTTGCAGCAACCGCGCCATCTGCTCCTGCTCGTGCCCCATATCCGTATTGAGCAGGTTGGAATAGCCCTCGCGGCCGCCCCAGAACACGTAATTGGCGCCCTTCAATTCCAGAGTGCACTCCATCGCTTTCTTTATTTGCGACGCCGCGTAGGCAAAAACGTGGGCATCGGGGTTGGTGCCCGCCCCGTGGGTAAAGCGCGGGTGCGAGAACATATTCGACGTGCCCCACAACAATTTTACCCCGGTGTCGCGCTGCAATTTCTTGGCCAGGGCAACAATCTTGTCCAACCGCTTATTGGTCTCGGCCAGGGTGTCGGCCTCGGGCGCAATGTCGCGGTCGTGCCAGCAATAGAACGGCGCCCCCAATTTGGTAATGAACTCAAACGCCGCCCGCATCGTGTCCTCGGCGCGCTGCATGGGGTCGGAAGCCGCGTCCCAGGGCCTGTCATACACCGGCCCGCCAAATGGGTCCGAACCCGTGCCCTTGAAGCTGTGCCAGAACGCCACCGAAAAGCGCATGTGCTCTTTCATGGTATTCTTGCCCACGACTTCGTTTTCATCGTAGTATTTAAAGGCCAGTGGATTTTTGGAATTCGGTCCCTCGTATTTAATCTTTTTAATTCCCGAAAAAAAATCTGCCATGCCCCTTCCTCCTGTTAAGTGGCAATTTCAATTTTTCTATAGTAGTTCAAGCAATTTCAGCGGCTCTTCCACCAAAACCTGGGCGCCGCTCGCTTTGAGTTCCTCGCCCGGACGAAACCCCCAAGCCGCCCCCACCGCATACATGCCGGCCCCCACCGCCGTCGCCATATCGGTATCGGTATCGCCCAGATACAGGCACTGCGCCGGCTCCACGCCCCACGCCGCGGCAATAGCCAGCGCCCCGGCCGGGTCTGGCTTACGCGGCACGTCGGGGCGGGCACCGCACACCGGGTCAAAATGCCACTGCGGCAATAAGCGCTCCACCGTCAGTTTAGTAAACACTTCCGGCTTGTTGGAGAAAATGGCCATGCGCAGTTGTCGATCAATCAGCGCGTCCAGCAGCTGCGGCACGCCGTCATACGGCCGCGTTGATTCGTCCCAGCGCCGCCCGTATTCTTCTTCCATCGCCGCCACCCCGCGCTGCACGGTGTCTTCGTCGCGCCGCTCCTCGGGCAGCGTGCGCTCCACCAGCGCCTTGATGCCGTCGCCCACAAAAAAGCGATATTCTTCCACCGGATGCGGCGCAAAACCCAATTGTTCCAGTGCGCTGTTCATGCAATTGCCAAGATCTTCCAGGGTGTCCAGCAGCGTGCCGTCGAGGTCGAAAACAGTCCCTTTAAATTTCATTCTCTATCCATTAAACAATGGTTCGGCCATTTTTCAGGCCGCAATTTTTCCAAGATCTCTCAGGGTATGA
>CAXGRO010000928.1:0-2013 GCA_964012055.1 uncultured bacterium | reverse complement strand
TACCAACCTGAGGAAACGGCACTTTTTTGTCAAAAAATGTCCACTGTATTGTTATCGACAACTATCCAAAAACATTTCACCGCCCCAATCTAACCCTGCACCGCCCAAGCTGCCTCCTTAACCACTTCCGACAACGACGGGTGCGCGTGCACAGTGCGCGCGATATCCTCCGCACTCCCGCCAAACTCCACCACCGCCACCCCCTCGGCAATCAAATGCGACGCCTGCGCCCCCAAAATGTGCATGCCCAGCACGCGGTCGGTCTTGGCATCGCTAATAATCTTGACCAAGCCGTCGATGGCGTCCATGCAGTGCGCCCGCGCGTTGGCCCTAAACTGATATTTGCCCACCGCGTAGTCCACCCCTTCCTCCTTAGCCTGCTCCTCGCTGAACCCCACCGAGGCCAATTCCGGATGCGTATAGACCACGCTGGGAATGGCCGCGTAGTGCACGTGGCCGGCTTTGCCCGCCATCTTCTCCACCGCTGCCATCCCTTCCTCTTCGGCCTTGTGCGCCAGCATGGGGCCGGCAATCACGTCGCCAATGGCGTAAACACCCGGCACATTGGTCCTAAAATTGCCGTCCACCTGCACCCGGCCGCGCTCGTCGGTCTCCACCCCCGCCTCCGCCAGCCCCAACGACTCGGTATAGGGCTTGCGCCCCACCGCCACCAGCACGCAATCGCACGCCTCCGCACTCTCCTCTTCGCCAGCGACCACCTGCAATTCAACCTTGCCCTTCTTTACCTTTGCACCTTTGGCGCTGCCCCCCAACTTAAACTCCAAACCCTGCCGTTTGAGCAGGCGCTGCAACTGCCCCGCCACTTCTTTGTCGACGCCCGGCAATATATGGTCCAGGTACTCCACCACCAGCACTTCGGCCCCCAAACGGCTCCACACCGACCCCATTTCCAAACCAATAGCCCCCGCCCCAATTACCACCATGCGCTGCGGCACTTCGCTCAACGCCAGCGCTTCAGTAGAACTGATAATGCGCTCCCCATCAAACGCCAGGCCCGGCAATTCAATCGGTGCGCTGCCCGTGGCAATGAGTATATTTTTTGTCGCCAGGGTCCGCTCCCCGTCCTCCTGCGTCACCACCACCTGCCCCGCTTTCCCCAAGCGCCCGGTCCCCTTGACGTGCTCCACTTTATGGGCGCGAAACAAAGCGGCCACCCCCCCGCTCATATTCTGCACGATCTTCTCCTTGCGCTCCATCATCGCCGCCAAATTCAAACCCACCTCCCCCAGCACAATGCCGTGCTTGTCCATCCCCCCCCGGGTCTCGCGATACAACTCGCTCGATTCGAGCAGCGCCTTGCTGGGAATACACCCCACATTCAAACACGTCCCCCCCAACTCCCCCTTGTCGACACAGGCCACCCGCATGCCCAACTTGCCGGCCCGCGCCGCCGCCACATACCCCCCGGGCCCAGCCCCAATAACCACCAAATCAAATTCAGTTTCGCTCAAAACGGTCCTCTACTTTAATAACATTTCGTATCTCCAATACTGTGGACACTTTTTCGATTTTGAACGGATGTTACAAATTTCAATATCTATTTACCTAAGCCGTTATCTGTCAAAAACTTACAAAAAGTGCCCACAGTATTGATCTCGAAACGCTGTAATTTATAGGTAAACGATCGCCGAGCGGTTTAGGGGGAGTCTCTCGCTCATTCTCGCGGCCCAGGGATGGGCCGCGAGAATGAGCGAGAGACTCCCCCTAAACCGCGTTACAGGCAAACGCTTATTTTACGCCCTTTCAACCCAACGCTCACCTCAGATCTCCAACATCAACCGCAACGGATCCTCCAACAACTCCTTAAGCCGCACCAAAAAAGTCACCGAAGTCTTACCGTCAATCAAGCAGTGGTCGTAACTCAAGGCGATGTACATCATCGGCCGCACCACCGCCTCCCCGCCCACCGCCACGGGCCGCTCCTGAATGGCGTGCATGCCCAAAATGCCCGACTGCGGCGGGTTGAGAATGGGCGTAGACAAAAGCGAGCCA
>CAXGRO010000927.1:0-2027 GCA_964012055.1 uncultured bacterium | reverse complement strand
AACAAACCGCCGTGCGGATCAGCATCGATTAATTATTATCACGCGACAACTCTATCATATAATTACTTGAAAATTATAGACAAGTAAAGCCTAATAGAACTGTCCGAATATTGGACACTCAAACTAAATCATACTTCGTCATCTTATTATAGAGCGTGCTGCGGCTTATCCCTAGTATCTGGACCGCTTTCCTCTCCGGCTTACGTCCAAATGAATTGCGGAATTTGAAGATTGAGCATTTGGACGTCGAGCGATCTGGCTTGCACATAGATGCGGAATGGACCAAGAATCGCAAGTCTGGTTTCCAACCCCTTCCAAGCGCCTTGTTGAACGCCTACAAACATTTGCAGAAACCGGCGAAGCAACTCGCCTATACAAAGCCAATTACAAGAGGGGCGGCGTTGATAAACCGATACCAGACCGCCCTCTACTCTGCGTCCCCACTCAGGGGACCCGTTGGCTGTTTAAAGATTTAGAGAAGGCCGGAATCCCCAAGGTAACTCCCAAGGGCAAACTGGACCTCCATGCCTGTAGGGTGGCCTTCATCAACTTGGTGATGGAAACGGGCCAAGTGACGCCCAAAGAAGCTCAGGAACTCGCCCGCCATTCCAACCTCGATTTGACCATGAATAACTACGGACGAGGGCGGGAAGACACATGGCCGAGGCGGTGGAGCGCCTCGGCGAGGTCGTTTTAGGGGAGAAAAGTGTACCAGATGTGTACCGTCAGGCAGTAGGCACCGAAATAGAAAACGCAACCCCCATAGAAACAGAGAGTTGCGCTCCAAAGAATATGGCTCCGGCGGTAGGACTTGAACCTACGACCCGGTGGTTAACAGCCACCTGCTCTACCAGCTGAGCTACACCGGAACACTACCTTAAAACTTACAAAGTACCCTTAAAAAATAGGATGTACCTCCTATCCTGTCAACCGATTGATATGCCCGATTTCAATCAATCAGCGTAGTATTCTTTGAGCACATCGCTACGCGCCGGATGCCGCAATTTCTGCAGCGCTTTCTCCTTAATCTGGCGCACCCGCTCCCTGGTGCGGCCCACATATGAGCCAATTTCCTCCAGGGTCATGGGCTCGTGTCCGTCCAATCCGTAATACATTTTTAAAACCCGGGCTTCCCCCTCGCTCAGTGCGTGCATGGCCTCTTTAACTTCGTCGCGCAACTCTTCGTCGCTGAGCACGTCGTCGCTCAAGGGCAGCCCCTCGTCGGGAATCAAATCGCCAAAACAACGGTCCGGCTCACTGTCGTCACAAGGGGTCTCCAGCGACACCGGCCGCTGGGCCAGGCGCAAGAGCATATCCATGTCGTTGGGGTCCACTTCCATCTCTTCGGCGATCTCTTCCACCTCGGGCGGACGCCCCAACTTCTGCTCCATTTTGGTCAACAATTTATTGACGCGGGTCAATTCGCCAATGCGGTTGAGCGGCAGACGCACAATGCGCGACTGCTCGGCCAGTGCTTGTAGAATAGATTGGCGGATCCACCACACGGCATAGGATATAAACTTATATCCCTTGGAACCGTCAAACCGCTTGGCGGCAACAATCAGCCCCATATTGCCCTCGTTGATCAGATCGGAAAGCGGCAAGCCGAGATTCTGGTATTGCTTGGCAACGCTTACAACAAAACGCAAATTGGCCTTTACCAAGTCAGACAGGGCCTCTTCATCCCCCGCTTGAATGAGCTCGGCGATCTTAACTTCCTCCTTTGCCGAAAGGCCAACGGAATTTTCGATCTCGTGAAAATATTGATCGACAAGCGTATCGGTCTGCAACGTGGTCATAGGTACTGCCCTCCTCTTAAATGTATAGTCGCAAAGACACACATCCTGGGGAGAGGATATATCCGACTAAATCGCAGAAATGTACTAAATAGGGGTGAAAATCTTTGGGAAGAGGTACCACGCGCAGAAGGGGGATTCCCGCGCGATGTCAAGTAATATTAGGTAATTGTAAGAAATTTTTCAAGGTCTTTTTTAAAAAAACCCTTTATTCTGACTGATTTATGCAAA
>CAXGRO010000926.1:0-2031 GCA_964012055.1 uncultured bacterium | reverse complement strand
CGGTGGCGTCGTAAACCAGCCCCGTACCGGTCAGCGGGCAAAAGGTGACGCAGACCGCCTGGTCGCCCACCTTGTCGTTGACGATTTCGTGCCACCAGCCAATGTTATGCGGGTAGGCCTTGGCGACGCCGTCGATGACCACGCCCAAAATCAGGTCGTCTTCGTGCAGCCAATTGGCGGCGCCGCCGGCGGCGACGAAGGGTGGGTTGGTGAGGGCGGGAATGCCGTCTTTGCCCGGGCCGCCGGAGACGATGAGGTGGGAGGGAAAAGTATCCGCGGTAAAAGCGCTGCCGACGAGCGGCTCGCCGTCGCCCCAAGTAGTGGGCAGCTCGGCGCTGGCCAAGATATCGCCGGTGTGACCTGGCGGTGCGGCGCCGGTATGGCCACTCGGGTCGTCGCTGTCGGGGATATCGCCGGTGTGGCCGGGCAGATCGGTGTCGTCTGGCGGCAGCTGGGGGTCGGCCGGTGTGTCGCTCGGGGGCAAGGCGCCATCCGGCAAATTGCCGGCGTTGGGGTCGGCGTCTGGTGCGGACGTGCCGTCGGCAATTGGATCTTGGGCGTCGTCGGAAGCGTTTGCGCCGGGCGCGCCGGCAGATCCGGGCAGGGCGCCGTCGCCGCCGGTGTTGAGATCGCTTAGCGGTGGCGTGTTGTCGGCAGGCGAGACGCCCTTGTCGCCGCTGCTACAGGCGGCCAAAAAAAAGGCGCTGCTGAAACCTAAGAGAAAAATGAGTCGGCGCATGGTAAAATCTCCTACTTTAAGGGGAAATTTTGCGCGAGTGTTTTTAATAAAGGCGGCCAGGAAATACAGTGGATCCCCTCGCCCTGGAGCCGCTGCAAGAGCGCCAGGCCGTTGTGGGCCAGTTCAAAACGCCCCCGCTTTTGCGAGATGGCGCCAGTGAAGGCGCCTTTTTCGTGGCCGAAAAGTTCGCTCTCGATCAGCCCCGAGGGGATGCTGGCGCAATTTAGCTTGACCAGGTGTTCGCCGCGGCGCGGGCTGGCGTGGTGCAGGGCGCGGCAGATCAATTCCTTGCCGGTGCCGGTCTCGTCCAAAATGAGTACGGAGGCGTCGGTGGGGGGCACCAATTCGACCTGTTCCAACACCTGTTTGAGACTGGTACTCTGGCCGATGATCTCTTCGTAATTGTATTTGGCTTTCACTTCGTCGGCCAAAATTTGCTGGGCGCGCTTGTGCTCGGTGCTGTCGCGCACCAGGGCGATCATGCAGGTGCGCCCCTCTATGTCGGCCAGGGAGGCCGACATTTCAACGGCCAGCACCTGGCCGTTGTGCATCTGGCAGGTCAACTCGTCGGTCCAGCCGCTGCCCTGGTCCAAGACCGATTGGGCAAAGTTTTGCAGCTTGTCCAGATCGTTGGGGTGGATGGCAGAGATGGCCAGTGCCAGCAGCTGGTCGCGCTCGTAGCCCAGCATGCGGCAAGCTTTGGAATTGCAGTCGATGATTTGGTCGGCCTGGGGGTCGATGAGGAAGATGGCGTCGTTGGAGTATTCGAAGATGGTGTGGAAGCGGTCTTCGCTGGCGCGCAGGGCGCGCTCGGCGCGAATGCGCTCGCTGATGTCGTGGACGTAGATACGCACCAGGCCGCTCTCGGCCACGTAGGTGGTTTTGAGTTCGTAGACGTAGTCTCCCAGGGCGAGTTTGCGCAGGTGGGAGTTCTGGTCACCCGTTTGCAGGCTACCGATGATGGCGGGCAAATCGCGCAGCAAGGGGTGGGCGACGCCGGCCTCCTGGAGGTCGGGAAAGCGCTGGCGGGCCACGGGGTTGAGGTAGATGATCTGGCCCTCGAGGTTGGTTTCGATAACGGAATCGGGGTTGCGCTCGGGCAGCGAGGCGAGGCGGGCCAGTTGTGCTTCGGCCTGGCGCGCCGCTTCAACCTGGGCCTGGAGTTCTTCGATCTGGCGGCGCAGAACGGCGGGATCATCGCTGTGGCGCTGTGCGGTATTGTCGCTCATGATGCCCTTTACAATACTGTGGACACTTTTTGTAAGTCATTGATAAATAACGGCTTAGACAAA
>CAXGRO010000925.1:0-2034 GCA_964012055.1 uncultured bacterium | reverse complement strand
CGGGCCCGGGGGCTTGCGCCAGCTCAACCCGCACACCCCCAACGCGGGGTGGAAGAGCATTCCCGGGACGCCCGGTCTGACCCTGGCGGCGCCGACGGCGCTGGCGCTCTCGCCCAACGGACATGCCCTGGCCGGTCTGGTCTCGGGACAGGTGTTCGAAATCGCCTTGAGTGCCGAGGGCGAACTCGGCGTCCGCGTGCTCACGGAGGATGGGACCGACCTGGGGTCCATAACCGCGCTCGCCACCGACACAGGCGGCAACGTCTGGGTGGGTGCCGGCAATAAGCTCTACCGCATACCCCCCGAAAAAGACGCCTGGCAAAAGCAATGGCAGGCGCTGGGCCGCTTGCCCGGCGGCAACCACGACATCTTTGCCGCGGTGCTCGACGACAAGCTCTACACTTCCGGCGGCGCCACCTCGGGCTGGGGCTATCCCGCCGAACGCCACCTCTTTGACGAACTCTGGGTCTACGAGCCGGGCACCGACGTATGGCGCACCGTCGGCCACATGCCCTTCCACCGCTGCTACAACGGCATTGCGGCGCTCGCCGGCGAAATTTGGAACGTCGGCGGCGCCGTCCACGCCGAGGATAACGTCCGGGCCCGCGGTCCGCGTCTGTCCCTCGACGACGTCGACATCTACAACCCGTCGACCAACGCCTGGCGCAGCGGCCCCCGTCTGGGCACGGCGCGCCAGGAACCCGTGGTGCTCACCGCCAACGGCCGCATCTACGCCATCGGCGGCGCCGACTCCAGCGCCGCCCTCGCTTCGGTGGAAAGCATCGGCCCCCAAGAAACGGCCTGGCGCCCCGAGCCGCCCATGCCCCAACCCATGCGCCAATTCGCCGGCTGTGTCCTCGACGGCGTCATCTACGTGGTCAGCAAAACCGGCGCCCTCAGCTTTGACCTGCAAACCGCGCAGTGGAGCGAGTTGCCGCCGGCGCCCCAACTGCCGCAGGCCTCGCAAATTGCCGCCTACGACGGCCAGGTGTGGGTTTTGGGCAGCTACCAGACAAACAAGGGTTACCGCTACTCCCCCGCCGACCAAACCTGGTACCCCGCCCCCGACCTGCCGTCGCCCAATTCGTGGGGCGCAGCGACCGAGTTCCAGGACCGCCTCGTCGTCGCCGGCGGCGCCCACCGCAGCCGTTTCAGCTTCATCTTTGACGACCGCGTCTACGCCCTGCGGAAAGATTGGGACGGCCCCAAGTAATAGCAGGCTTTCTGGCGTCTCTTGTTCGAGATCTAAATTTCCGACGAATTCGCAATGGTATGTGTTACTCCCCCGCCAGAGACCATCTGGCGGGGGAATCCTTCTAACTCTATCCAGTTGCACCTTCTTGTATCAATTCCACAAATTCCGGATCGTCCTGTACAGATTTAAAGGACTCATTGTTGTAAAACCATCTTCGGGCCCCGCCAAAATAAACCCACCGCGCGTGATCCGCAGAAGAGTGGAGGCGTCGCAACACCTCAAGGGCTTTTGACCCGTCTCCCTTTTTCAGGTGGGTAATGGCCAGTCCCATGTATAAATTTCCATTCTCTTTGATCTGTATGGCCCTTTCCGTGAATTCAATGGCTTCATCTAACAGGCCCACCTTGCTACACGATCCGCCAAAATTGCCAAAGGCATGACTATTAAACCGGCGATAGTCCCACTCCAGGTTTTCTCGCCGTTCTTCGTCGGCCTCCTGGCCGACCGCGGTTTGCCATTCCGCTTCGTAGTCCTGGAGGTTCCCCCTGGCACTTTTCAGGGACACATGAATCTCCTCATCGTCCTCTATTTTTCCGTAGATTTCAATAAACCGGCCCCAAATATCACTGGCCCACCAGCGGCGCTGAGGCGGATCGTTCACCTCCGCCGTTTCTACCAACTGCAAAAATTCTCGACCCGTGCGAATGGCCTCCTGGTATTCCTGGGTCCTGGTCAAAATCGAGATGCGATCGCGAAAGTACATATAATGCATAATACTGACCGGAAGCCCTAGCTGTGTGTACAGCGCCGCGGTCTCGGCGAGCCACAAATCTTGCCGC
>CAXGRO010000924.1:0-2043 GCA_964012055.1 uncultured bacterium | reverse complement strand
GCCCACATCTTCGACGGCGACCACTTTGTCGCGGTCGCGCGGGTGTTGCACGGCAAAGCGCCAGGGCCGGCCGTCGGGCTTTTGGCCCCAGTAGAGGATATCGCCTCCCGCTTCCACCAGGCCGGCCGCGACGTCGCGCCGCAGGCGGTCGACGGCGCGGTCGACCGCAAAACCTTTGGCCACTGCGCCCAGATCCAATTGCACGCCGCCGCGTGCAAAGCGCACCTGGTTTTCTTTGAGGCGCAGCAGGGCGTAACCGCTCAGTGCCCGGGCCGAATCTATTTGCGCCGGCGCGGGTGGTGTCACCGCCGCGGCGAAGTCCCACAAGCGCGTGAGGGCGCCCAGAGTTATGTCAAAGGCGCCCTGGGAGGTGGTCGCAAAATAGAGCGAGCGCGACAACACGCGTGCCATGTCCGGCGTGCAGTTGACGTTGCCCCAACCGGCGCGGGCATTTATAAAACTCACTTCGCTGCGGTCCGAATAACCGTTCATCAGCGAGTCGATGCGGCTGATTTCCGCAAAAGCCGCTTCCATTAGCGGCGGCGCCGTTTCTTCGCCGACGTAGAGCTGGACCTTGACCACGGTGTCCATGGTCAAGCGCAACTCTTCGACGGGCTGCGCCACCGGCGCCGGCCTTACAAAGAAGGCCAGCAGCAAAAGTCCTAGAGCGGCCAAAAGGGCGCGCGCGGGCATTGCGGCCGCTCCTCAATTGTCCCGTTCCACCACCAATTTGACCGCCAATTCCAAGGCGGAGCGCGCCTCCGAGGCGTCGAGCGTTTCCAGGCATTGCTGGCCCTGGGCTGCCAGGCGCCGGGCCGTGTCGCTGGCCACCGCCACGCCATCGTATTTTTCCACAAAGGCGACCAGGGTGTTCCAGTCGGCTTCGCCCTTGTCGGGCCGTTTGAGCAGAGCTTCCATATCGCTGCGGTCCTGGGCGGGCGCGGCTTGCAGAGCGCAGATGAGCGGCAGTGTTATTTTGCCTTCGCGCAGGTCGTGACCCACGGGTTTGCCCAGGGTGTCGGCGTCGCTGGTGAAGTCGAGAATGTCGTCGGCTATTTGGAACGCGGTGCCCAGAGCCTCGCCGTATTTGCCCATGGCCTCAATGACGCTTTCGTCGGCGCCGTTTAAAATGGGGCCGAGCTGGCAGGAGGCGGCGATGAGCGAGGCTGTTTTGTCGCTCACCATGGAAAAATAAGATTCCTCGCGGGTGTCGGTCTGTTCGCCGATTTGAATTTCGTAAATTTCGCCCTGGCTCAGTCGCTCGGTGGCGTGCGCGACAATTTGCAGGGCGCGGATATTGTCTAATTGGGTGAGAATGCTCAAGGCGCGCGAGAGCAGGAAGTCGCCCATGAGTACGGCAATTTGTCCGGTCCACTGCGAGTTGACCGAGGCTTTGCCGCGGCGCAGGGTGGCCGAGTCGATGACATCGTCGTGGATCATGGTGGCGGCGTGGATCATCTCTACGGAGACGGCGGCGTCGATAATGCGCTCGTCCCAGGGGCCGCTGGCTTTGGCGCCGAGCAGGGCCAGGGCGGGGCGTAGGCGTTTGCCTTTGAGGGTGGCCATGTAGCGGGCGATTTCGTGCACCAACTCGACCTCGGCGTGCAGGGCCTGGTCGAGGCGGTGTTCGAAGCGGGATAGGTCGTCTTCGATGAGGCCCAAAAAGGGGTTCATAGGGTTGTTTTGGTCGCGGTGCGGGTGTGCATGAGATTTTGCTTAAGTTATAGAAAAGACAAAAATTAAGGAAAAGGGTGGGGGCTGTCAATTAGGTGGGAAGGGGGTGGGGGCGGTTGTTGGGGTATACCCCAACAACCTTGGCTGACTTTGGCCTAGAGCCGTTTTAGGGGGAGACTTTAGGTTATTGCTTCTCCATTGATTTGGAGGGGATGGGTTTGGCCATCCATTTTAAAATGGATGGGAAGAGGTCGGCGGTGCGAAAGGGGTGGGGGGGAGGGGACGGTTGGTGAGGATGGGGACGAGCATGTGGTCGCGGTGGAGGGAGCCGTGGTGTTCGGGGTGTTCGTGGCGGAGGCGCAGGTCGAA
>CAXGRO010000923.1:0-2043 GCA_964012055.1 uncultured bacterium | reverse complement strand
CCGCAGCCACCGATCCAACGAGCAACTATCAACCGGCCTGGTACGTCGGCAGCGGCTGGAACAGTGATAACTTCGGCTCTTTTGCAGGCACTTTGGGTAATTCACTCGGTACTGCCATCAGTTCTTCGAGCACCGCCCCCGGTAGTTCGAGCGGCAGTGGGGGTGGAGGATTCTCCGGCGGTGGGGGGGGGGCGGGGGGGGTGGTGTCGAGGAGGCGGAGTTGGTGGTCGGAAGATAGGGCGGCGGCGATGGCTTGGGCTAAGGGGGTGGAGGCGCCGGTGATTAAGATGTGCATTAGGGTTCCTTGAAGGGTGGCTATGATTTTTAGGGTGTAGTGTAGTGTGGTGTGGTGAGTTCTGGGGTTTGCTTGGGGTGTTGGACGCTCGTCGGGGGATCGGGCAGGGTCTCTCGCTCGTGTCGCTCAACCCTTCGGGTTGGCGTACCTTCGGTGCTCGCCGGCCGTCCTGGCCGGCTCCGATTTCATTACCCCCTGCGCCGCAATCCTGCGGCGCAGGGGGTAATGAATCCGCTCTGAGACCCTGCCCGATCCCCCGACGAGCTCCGTTGAGTTGAGGGGGTGATCGTTGGAGGTGGATTGTGGGCGATGTTGGTTTAATGTAAGATGGATTCTTTGGAGGGGGGCGTCAATAGATTGACAGCGGGTTTTGGGGGGTGCTTTTTATTGGACCAGCACAGTAAATAAACCATATGTACGCTGGTGCAGGTGGGTGGGGGTTTTGCCGGCGGTGCTTTGTGGGGAGGAGGAAGGGGGAAAGGGGGCCGGGACTCACAGCCCGCCAGGGCTGTGGGGGTGTGGGGCCGGGCAGGCCCCCGAGGGACTCACAAAACACCATGGGCGATCCCCCCTACCGACCGTCGCCAGTTAATGAAAGGAGCGCCCCAACATGCCAACCACAACCCCCCAACAACTCTACCAAGACTCCATCGTCATCGACGGCCTCAACGTCAGCAACTGGGATAGCCCCGCCGTCTTCGACAACCTGCGCGCCGGCAACATCACCGCCATCAGCGCCACCGTGGCCACCTGGGAAAACTTCCTCGAAACCATGGATCACCTGGCCGCCTGGATGCAGCGCTTCCGCCAGCGCCAGGACATAGTGCAAGTCCACAGCGTCGCCGACATCCACGCCGCCAAAAAAGCCGGCAAAACCGGCATCATCCTCAGCTTTCAAAACGCCTCGCCCGTAGAAAATAAACTCGACCGCTTTGCCCTCTTCCACGCCCTGGGCGTGCGCGTCATCCAGCTCACCTACCACGAGCGCAACCTGCTGGGCAACGGCTGCTTTGAGCGCAACGACGAAGGCCTGAGCAATTTTGGCGTCGACGCCGTGCGCACCATGAACGAAGTGGGCATCCTCATCGACCTATCGCACGTCGGCGACCGCACCACCCTGGAGGCCATCGAAGTATCGGAAAAACCCGTGACCGTCACCCACGCCAACGCGCGCGCCTACTACGACCACCCGCGCAACAAGCAGGACGAAGCGCTCAAACTGCTGGCCGAGAAAGGCGGCATTGTCGGCACCACGCCCTTTTGCAATTTCTTGCCCACCCGCTTTGAATCGACCCTGGAAGACTACATCGACGCCCTCGACGACATGGTCGAGCGCGTCGGCATCGACCACGTGGCCGTGGGCACCGACTCCACCCACGACCAGCCGCTGTCTTTCTGGCACTACATCTCGGCGCAGCAGGGCACCAAATACCCCTCGACCTTTTCGCCCTCCGACCTGAACTACATGGAGTTGTCTTTCCAGCCCAAAGACCTGGCGAACCCGGCCGAATTCCCCAACCTGGCCACGGCGCTCGACAAACGCGGGTATTCGTCCGAGGACATCGTCAAAGTACTGGGAGGAAACTGGCTGCGCCTCTTCGAAGAAGTGTGGCAAGACTAAGGTCACTTTTGTTAGGAGCCAACAATGAATTTTTTGCAACTCTTTGACGACATCGCCGCCGGCCACATCGCCACCGTCGCCGGGGTGGGCTACCGCGACGGCATCCCCGCCAAGGAAGCCGATGCCG
>CAXGRO010000922.1:0-2043 GCA_964012055.1 uncultured bacterium | reverse complement strand
ATCATCCACGTACTGGTCGTGCACCGCGCCGGCCACAACTACACCCCCGCGTCGCGCAACGCCATTATCAACGAATACAAGACGATGGAAACCATCGACCGCTGGAACAACCACTGCGCCTTTGCCGGCCTGCCCCTGACCCGCAACCGCAAAATGCTCATGCCGCGCGTAGCCAGCGCCTGATTGCCAAGACGAGGAAATATGCACGACGAATGGAAACCCATTTACACCGCTTTAGTATGCGACATCATGGACCAGATGGGCCACCGCGATCAGGCCATGGACTACGAAATTCGCCCGGCCCATCCCGACGCCTGGTTCGCCGGGCCGGCCATAACCTTAGACGCCTACGCCAGCGACGCACCCAGCGACGACCCCTACGGCAATATCTTTGCCGCCTACGACCAGATAGAACCCGGCCAGGTGGTGGTGCTCGCCGCCAACGGCGAACTCAAGTCGGGCCTGTGGGGCGAACTGCTCTCCACCGCCGCCGCCGTGCAGGGGGTGCACTCCATCGTCACCGACGGCCTGGTGCGCGACATCCGCCTGATGAACGACATGGGCTTTAATTGCTTTTCCAAAGGCTATTCGCCGCTCGATTCGGCCGGCCGCATTCTGCCCAAGGCGGTCAACGTGCCGGTGCAGTGCGGCGGCGTCGCCGTCAACCCGGGCGACTTCATTTTGGCCGACTACGAAGGGGTGGCCGTCATTCCGGCCGTTATCCGCCAGGAGGTGTTCGACAAAGCCAACGAGAAATTGGAGGGCGAGAACACGGTGCGCGACGAGCTGGCGTCGGGGCAGTCGCCGCGCACCGTGTTCGACAAATACGGAATTCTCTGAGGGTCGCTAGTCCGAAAAAGCCTTTTTTGTGTTAGGTCTCATCAATATCCCCAGCAAAACGATTACGTTTAAATGTAAAAACGACAATCTCCTGCTAAAGTTCCTGGAAAATTTCGAGTGTATCTCGATAACGTTTGGGGACGGTCACTTGGCCTTTGGAAGAAAATTTCGCTTTCATCTCTACACCTTGCGATCCCTATGTATATGGCTCTTCCTCTATTTTTTACTTTTGTGGAATAGCGCTCAATAAACTAGTCCACGCCTTGGCCAGGTCCATCACATCGCCGCCGCAAACCACCAAATCGCAGCCGGCTTCCACCACGGCGTCCAGCAGATCGCCCGGCAGGATAAAAATGCCGGTCAATTTACCCGCTGCTTTGGCGCGCTTTAAACAGTCCACTACCAAATTTACCACGCGCTCGTCGTTGGCCTGCCCCGGCATCCCCAGGCTCATGGACAGATCGCCGGGGCCAAAGAACACGCCCGACAACCCCTCGACGGCGCAGATCTCATCAAAATTCTCCACCGCCGCCAGCGTCTCTATTTGAGCGAACAAATGGGTGCGCGCATTGGCCAGCGCCAGCATTTCCTCAACCGGCTCCAAACCCATGCCCATGCCGCGGCTGCGCGTGTTAAAACCGCGCTGGCCCAAAGGCGGGTATTTGCCGTACTCCACCAATTTGCGCGCCTCGTCGGCATTGTTGACCATGGGCACCAGAATGATGCGGGCGCCCGCTTCCAGGGCCCGCAACACGTGGTGGCGCTCGCCGTCGGGCAAACGCACCAGCGGAAAAATACCGCCCGCTTCGGCCGCCAAACTCAGGTTGTCAACGGTCTCGAAGTTCACCGGACCGTGTTCCATCTCTATCCAAATAGTCTCAAACCCCACCCGCGCCGCCAGACTGGCCAGCAAAGTCGATCCGCTGTTGACGGTGACGCCGCGAATGCGGCGGGAATTGCCCTGGGCGTCCAGAAATACATCGTCTTTAGCTGCGATGATAAACCTCCTTGTTGACGATTAAAAATTCGTTTGTAGTTCAACTTTAAAAATGGTAAGGGAAGTACAAAAGTAAATCAAGCCGCCCCAACCCCCTCGCCACTCATTTGAACCCGCGCAGTCAACAAACAATACGCTCGCTGGCATCAGGGGGTGGCGGTCTTGCCTCTGGTGCTTTGTGAGGCCCTCGGGGGCCTGCCCGGCCC
>CAXGRO010000921.1:0-2050 GCA_964012055.1 uncultured bacterium | reverse complement strand
AATTCATTCCTTCCCAAATCCGTCCGCGCCGCGTCAATGGCCTGGCGCACCGCCCCCACCTCGCCCTGAATCAAAGTGCACACCACCCTATTGTGCACCGTGAGCACGTTACGTACCTGCACCGGCGCCGTTTTGAACATCTGATCGTTGTTAAAAACGTGGACCCCGTATCCCCGCGTCTCCACCAAACCCAGGGCCTCGGGCGCCACCTCCAAACTGGGGTCAATCGAATTGCTGACAAACCCCCTGCAAACTTCCTCGGGCTGATTGAGCGGCGCCCCCACCACGTGGTCCACTACTTCCTTCGCTGCCTCTATACCCCGCTCCAACGCCGCCGCCACATCCCCCACCGAGCCGCTAAAAAAAACTGTGGTATATCCCCCAATAGTTTCCCAACCCAACAACTCGACCTCCGCCGCCTTGCACGCCGCATCGCCCGCCACAATGATGCCGGCCACCCCCTCCACCTCTATCATGCCAATGGCGCTCATTTAACCCTTTCCCTCCAGCGTACGCAAAACCGTATCAGTAATTTGTTGCACCAGCGCATCCCCCTGTTGCGCCCCGTGATGGCGCCCCGTCTTGTACAAATTGCACCCCTCGCAACCCGCATTGGGTTTGCCCTGCAACTGCAAAGCCCGTATGGCGCAGCTATCGCAACAATCCGGCGCCACATAACCCGAACCAAATTCCTCCTTTTCGCAGCCATAACATTTATCCGGTTGGGCACACCCCACTTCCCCGGCCAACTCGCCACCCGCTGCCACCGAGCCGCCCACCGCCTGCGCCGCCGCCTGCCGCCCCACTTCCCCCCTCACCAACTCCATTCTGTGCTGCCGCACATAATCCAAAGCCGTGGGCGTCACAATCGCACCCTCGTCCACGCACACCACCCGCTCCCCCTTGTGGGCCCGGCCCAGAACTTTTTCCGTAACTACGGCGGCGTCTATGTATAGCACAGCATCCATTCGTCGGCTCTTGCGCAACAGCAATCTACAAGTGCCCTTTCAATCCTTCTATGGGCCGCGGAATCACGTGCACGCTGCGCAATTCGCCCACGCGCTGCGCCGCCTCGGCGCCGGCGTCCACCGCCGCCTTCACCGCCGCCACATCGCCCTCCACCAGCACCATCACCAAACCCGAGCCCACTCGCTTCTGGCCCGCATAACTCACTTCCGCCGTCTTCAACATGGCGTCCAACGCCTCCACCACGCCCACCAGACCGTGCGTTTCTACCATACCTAATGCATTCATTTATATCTCTCCTTTAGCTCAAAAACAGCGCAATCACGTCGTCGCTGGGGCGCGGGATCACGTGCTGAGAAACCAATTCGCCCACCTTCTCGCTGGTCTCGGCTCCGGCGCCCACGGCCGACGTCACCGAACCTACGTCACCAGTCACCAGCACCGTAATATAACCGCCGCCGATTTCCACCAGCTTGACCACTTCCACATTGGCCGCCTTGCTCATCGCGTCGCTGGCTTCAATGGTACCCGTCGCCCCCTTCGTCTCCAAGATGCCCAGCGCCTTAATGCCGCTCGGCGCGTCACCGCCGGCGCGCTCGGGAGTTATGGCGCCCAACTCGCCGTGGGGCCGCGCAATCACGTGCACACTCTGCACCTGCCCCACGCGCGCCGCGCCCTGCGCCCCGGCATCCACCGCCGACTTGACCGCGGCCACGTCGCCCTCGCAAAACACCGTGACCATACCGCTGCCCACCTTGTCCCAGCCCAGCAGCGCCACATTGGCCGCCTTGCTCATCGCATCGCTGGCCTCAATCGACCCGGCCAGGCCGACCGTTTCCACCATGCCTAATGCTTCTGCCATTACGTACCTCCTGATCCGTTATTTTTAACCGTTATTTTTCCAAATGCACTTTGCGCGCGTGAACCAGATCCACACCGTTGCCCTCGTCCGTGTCGAGGTGTACCTCTAATTTCTCCTGCTCACTAACCCGGCAAATAACCCGATCCAACACCCCCCCCTGATCGCTGTCCACCACCAACTTCATCAAATCGCCGGCTTTGACGCCGTAAAAATCGGCTTCGC
>CAXGRO010000920.1:0-2054 GCA_964012055.1 uncultured bacterium | reverse complement strand
GAGCGGATTTTTGTAAGGTTGAAATTCGTAAGTGATTATTTATCAACAGGTTACAAATTTCAACATCTATTTGCCTAAGCCGTTATTTATCAATGACTTACAAAAAGCGCCCACAGTATTTGTTATAGGTGATTGAGTAATTATTGTTGAATATAGAGAGAAAATATAGAGAGAAGGGCGTGTTGGAAAATTATGTAGGGCCCAATGAGGAAGTACTGGAGGCGCAGGCCAGGGTATGTACGGGGCCGCACCAGAGTCGGCCTTTGGGGTTGAAAGAGGGGGATCCGGATCCGCGGCGGATTCTGGAGTTGATTTTGCGGTCTTTGCGGGGAGAATTGCCGGAGGAGGAACGGGTGTCGGAGGCGCAGATGGGGGCTTTTTTTGCGGCGATGACGCTGCGGCAGGGGTTTGGCGAGAAGACGGGGTGGAGCGCGGCGGAGAAAGAGACCTTTGCACAATACGGGGATGAATTGGGGCGGCATCTGACTGATGAGTTGAAGTTCTTGTTGGATCCCGAACGAGGGTTACAGGCGTCTGGACGAGCAGAGGAAGAGGTTGGCGTGGCGCTGGGAGATATCTTGCGCGGCCGACATCTGAGCTATGTGCAGACGCGGCAGACCCTGGAGGCCATGCTGAAGGGGGAGGTACGGCCGGCGCTAATGGCGGCGGTGCTGATTGGACAGCGTATGAATATCGAAGACGAGGAGGAGGTACGGGCCTATCTGGACGCGGTGCTGGCGCCAGAGGATGTGGTGGAGGTGGAGGTGGATTCGCTGACCCATTTTGGTCAGCCCTTTGACGGGGCGACGCGCTATTGGCGGCCGACGCTCTTTGTGGCGGCGGTGCGCGCCGCCCTGGGGCGGCCTTCGGTGCTGCACGGCGTCGACGCGATGCCGCCCAAGATGGGGGTGACGGAAGAGCAGGTGCTGGTGGAGTTGGGGGCGCGCACGGATTTGAATCGGGCGCAGGTGGCGTTGCTCTTACAGGACCGCGAGGTGGGCATGGCCTATGTCAGCCAGCGGCAGTACGCGCCGGGGGCTGACCGGCTGGGGGTGCTACGCGTCCACATCAAAAAGCGGCCGCCCTGGGCCACTACGGAAAAAGCCCAACATCTTTTTACTTGCTCGGGGCCGCGCTATATGGTTATTGGTTTTTACCACGCCGGCTACGAGGACAAATTGCTGCGTTTGATGTGGGAACGGGGGTTTCAGACGGGCCTGGTCATCAAGGGCGAGGAGGGCTCCAGTCATTACGCGCTGCGTTTGGGCAAACCCTCTACGGAAGAGCGCAAGGCCATCAATTTTACTCAGGGATTTCGCCGAGTAGACGGGCAACGCCAGGATTTTGCAGCTGACGTGGATCCGGCCGAGTGGGGTTTTCACTACGAACAGAGTCCGCGACCGGAGAGAATAACTGCAAAGGACTTTGCCGAGCTGGGGACGGCGGCGCTTGCTGGTACTCGGGGGCACGTTTACGACCGCATTGTTCTTAATGCGGCTGTGACGGACTATTGGTTGGGTTTGTGCAAAACGCCGCAAGAGGCGTTAGGCCAGGCGCGCGAGGCGGTGGACAGCGGTCGGGCTCTGGGGCATTTGCAGAGGTACATTGAACAGAGCCGTTCGTGCCCATTGGAGTAGCGAACAGCTGACGGTGTAGAGGGCGACGTTGCTCGGATTGAGGAGCTCAAAGTTGCGCACTCGGCGCTCGTAGGTATCGAATAAGCGCAGCCGCATGGTTTGTATAATCGTTTTATATCAAGCCCAATACGGTAAACAGCTGCAGCGCAAATCCTCCCAGGGTTAAGATCAAACAAACCGCTGCGCCCAAATACGCCCCCACCCCCTCGCGCTCGCTCTCTTTGCTGAACAAATAGGCCATAGCGTAACCCCCCACAAACCCCCCGCCGTGGGCCCAATTGTCGACCCCGGGAAAGATAAAACCAAAGATGAAGAGGATCGCCGCCCACTGCACAAATTGCTGGGTAAAGGCGATGCTGCCTGTCTGTCGTCCGTAGACGATGGCCGCGGCCAACAGGCCAAAAATTGACCCCGATG
>CAXGRO010000919.1:0-2062 GCA_964012055.1 uncultured bacterium | reverse complement strand
TCAATGTTTCGGCGTACCCCCCAGTCAAGCCGCTGCGCACATTGCGATTTAATCGCCAGCCCGGGTGACAGGCCCCCGGCCGCGTCATCACCCCGTCAGCCCCGCCGGTTATGCCCACTTTATAACCGCGGCTCAACGCCTCTTCGACAAACCATTCGGAGGTGCCGTGGGTCGAGTGAATTTCGGCCAGGGGTTCGATGGCAGGTTCGTGCCAGGTCAAATTGGTCGGCCGCCCGCCCACGTGCAAATTGAGTATTACCTCTTCGTGCCGCAGTGCCTGATGCAATTGCGGCGCCGTGGGCAAATCGGGTTCCGGATCTGGATCGGTCTCGGTGTAAAAGCGCCCCGAGCGCCGCAACCGCTCTTCGTCGCCGCGGTAGATGACGTTGCGGTCGCCCCCGTCCTCGGTCGGCGGACTCCACTCACACCCCAAATAGGCGACAAAACGCCCGTCTTCGTCGTACTGGTGGCTCACCCGCCGCACGTAGGCCCAATCGTCCAGCGTCACATAGTGGTCGTTGGCCTGCTGGCTGGCGAATTGCAAACCGGCCGCATCGCGGGCAAAATCAAAGTGCTCTTCCAGCGTGCCCGCCCCGCACCCCGTGTCCGTCTGCCCCGAGTGCAAATCGCCCCAGAACAAACGCCGCTCCGGTGGCTGAGCTAGCACCCGCACGGGGTTGCTCTCTGCCATAAGATGGCCCGCTCTGGCGACAAAATGACAAGCCCCCTCCTGCCCAAAACTCACCTGAAAATGGTAAACCGCCGGATATTGCAACACTTCCACCGCCTCCACGCTCTGCTCGTTGCCATCCTGGACGAGACACAACTCGGGCGTGCCCGCATCCGCCTCCGCGGGATTTCCCCACCTATCTTCTCCCCGCACGATCACCGTGGCCTTCTCACCCGCCACGGCCTCCGATGAGGCAACGACGACTAAGCGCACCGCCGGTCCTGGATTGATGTCGAAATTGGGCGGATCGAGCAGGCGAATCCAATGCGCACCGCCTGTGGGATTCACCAACATGAGAAAACCGGCGTCCCTCGCCACCAGCGTCGGCGCCCGCCACCCCCCACCGTTCTCCGACTCGCCACAAACCACCTCCACCCGATCTCCGACTTTTAAACTTCCTTCTACGACCTGCAATTCTATGTGGTGGGGCCAGGGGTCAAACCCGCCGCGATGGTGATACACCACCTCAACTTGTGCCTCACCCGCCGTCACCTCGGCGCTCAAATACCCCTCCCCTGCCACATCGTCCGTCTGCAAATCGGCCCAGTCGATCGGCCAGCGCCAGGCAATGGCCAGCCCGCCCCCGGCGCCAATCCCGGTCTCGCCGATGCCAAAAGCAAAACGGACAACCACCTCCTCACCGGCCACCAGCGGACTTTGCAACTCGCAATGCCCGCTGCCGTGCAGCCGCCGGCGCCCGTCCTCGCCCAAGCCCGCCATGTGGTCTACGATCAGGCCGGCGGGTTTTCCGCTCGTCAGCCGCACTTTAGATCTCGTCCAGCGGATACACCTTGCGCCCCAAATTCTCAAAGCGCACGCGACCGCTTTCGGGGTTTTGCGCCGACGGTTCCGACACATTGTAGATGGCGCCGGCAAACGACTCAAACCCCGCCCTGAAATGCGCCGCCGACTTGATGCCAATATAGCGCATCTGCCGCGGGTCCAGCCCCATGCTCAAAGCAAACGCCGTGTCAAACGGCTGCTCGCGCTCGGTCACCAGCAATACGTGCACCCCGTCTTGCCTGATATGCACCGAAGGCCCCATCGCCTTCTCCAAGCCGTGGTTGCGCGGCCCGCTGTAGCAAAAGCGCCCTTCCTCAGAAAAATGCACCACCTCGGCCCGCATGCGCACTGGCTCCCCTTGCATTGGCGAGGACTTGCCCCCCACGTCCAGCTCCAGCGTCGCACCGACGCCGGCCTCGCGGCACAATTCCACCGCTTCGGGATCAACGGTGTATAAGACACACGCATCCTCCAGCCCCTCTTCGATAAACGTCCGCAACATGCCCGTGCTGTCGCCGGGCGATCCCCCACCGGTATTGTCATTGCGGT
>CAXGRO010000918.1:0-2065 GCA_964012055.1 uncultured bacterium | reverse complement strand
TGGTGCTTTGTGAGTCCCTCGGGGGCCTGCCCTTCCCAACACCCCCACAGCCCTGGCGGGCTGTGAGTCCCGGCCCCCTTTCCCCCGGCCCGGCCCCCACAAAGCACCGCCGGCAAAACCCCCACCCGCACACACCAGTGGACATATGGGTGGTTGACTACGCTGGTTTCGATAGGTCTGTATATTATGTTCACAAGAGCTGATGTAACAATAGGGGGATTTGATGCGGGTTGGTTTTGTGGCAAATCCGTCCTCTCACGGGTTTGAGCGGGGGGGCTCTATGGGGAGTTCCTGACGGCCATGCGGGAGGTCAATGCGGAGGAGATTGCGACGGATGTGGGCGCCGCGGCACTGACCGATTTGATCGCGGCTTGCGACCAGGTGGTTGTCGCAGGGGGAGATGGCACGTTAAACGCGCTGTTGCCGGCATTCATAGAAACACGGACGCCGTTCTTGCCCTTTCCGGCGGGGACGGCCAACGATTTGGCTACGCGGGTGGGGTTTTCGGCTGATTTGGACGGACTGAAAATTGCGTTGGAAGCCAATAGGCGCTCGCCGCTCAGTTTGGGTGCAATCGGCGGTCGTCCGTTTGCGACTTATGCCGCGATAGGGTTGGGGGCGCAGGCCTCGGCGTGGCGGGCGCGGCACCGGAGGGGGTTGGGGGTGGTCCGCAGCATTGCGCCGACGGCGGCCGGGCCGGTGGCCACGGTGGCGGCCATACTTGGCGGGCACGTTGGGCTTGAGGGATGCCGGTTAGACGAAGCAATCGAGCGCGCGTTGGCTGAGATGGACTGGACGCCGCGGCAGGCGTTGGCGGGCGTTTACGCGTTTGCGCTCGACCGTTGGAACCGCAAGATCAAAGTGGGGCGGCGGCGGGGCCTCGACAGAAACGTCTTGGGTTTTGCGTTTGTCGTGCGCGATTCTCGTCTGGGGCTGCTCAAAAGTTTTAGAGCCCTGGCGAAGTCGGGTGATTTGACGCGCGGATTGCCGGGGATTTTCTACCTGGAAGCAGAGGGCGCCGTGGTTGCGCATTTGGAGGGGCCCGCCCTGAAGGCGTATGTGGATGGGGAGCCCGCCGTGGAAATTGGTCGGACTGAGGTGTGCTGCTTGCCGGCGGCGGTTGAGGTGATAATACCGGCGGCGTAATTGCCCGCTGCAGGGTAATATTAAAGGGGAAAGATGCGCATTTGGGCAAGCGTTGACTTGGCCGGCCAAATTGTCCACATTTACGCCCACTCTACGTTGAGCATTACGGATTTTAGTCGCTGAGAAACCCCTATGGAAAAATTACTCGATCTAGCCGAGCGCTACCTGGTGGGAGGGTGCTTTGGCATGTTTAAGTTGCCGGACGAAGTCGCCGCCGTCTTTGCGCGCGGCGAAGGTTGCCGGATTTTTGACGTGTCGGGCAAAGAGTACATCGATTACGTGTTGGGTTCCGGTCCGCTCATTTTGGGGCACGCCCATCCCGCCGTCGTCGCCGCCGTGTCGGCGCAGGCGGCGCTCGGGTCGACGTTTTACGGGCTCAACGAGCCGGCTATCCGCCTGGCGCAGCGCGTGGTTGAGGCGACGCCCTGCGGCGATACGCTGCGCTACGCCTCGTCCGGCACCGAAGGCACGTTTACCGCGCTGCGACTGGCGCGGGCTTTTACCGGCAAAGAGAAGGTGCTCAAGTTTGAAGGGGGGTGGCACGGCGCCCACGACTACGCCATGCAGAGCGCCGCTCCCGGCCAGGCGGCCGACTACCCGGCGCCGGCGCCCGACAGCAAGGGCATCCCCCAGGAGACCACGCAGACGGTATTGGTGAGCCCGTTTAATCAGACGGAGGACGCGGTTGCACTTATTGAAGCCCACGCCGCGGAACTGGCGGCGGTGATTGTCGAGCCCCTGCAGCGGGCCCTGCGGCCACAGCCGGGTTTTCTCGAAGGACTTAAAACCGCCGCACAAGAGCACGGCGTTTTGTTGATTTTTGACGAGATTGTCACCGGCTTTCGCATTGCCTGGGGCGGCGCCCAGGAGCGCTACGGCGTGGTGCCGGATCTGGCGGTCTACGGCAAGACCATCAGCG
>CAXGRO010000917.1:0-2068 GCA_964012055.1 uncultured bacterium | reverse complement strand
GGTTTTCGCCTGGGCCGGGGGGGTGCTGGCGCTGCAATACGCCAACGCCGATCTGCCCGCCGAGCGCCTGGCGCGGCGGCGCGACCTGGTGCGCTGGGCGGTTGCGAGCCTGGCGCTGGCCGGCTTGCTGCTTGCGGTGTATGGACCCATTTACGACCAGGTGGCCTTGCAGAGTAGGCGCTGGGGCATCGACCTGCACGCCGACCCTGCGGCCGGGCGCGAAATTGCGGCGGGTATATGGCGCGCGCTGGGGCCGGTGCGCTGGCCACTGTGGGGGGGTATTATGGCCGCCCTGGGGTTGCTGGAATTGGTGCGGAGGAATCGGCGTCGGGGGGCGTTGGTGCTGGCCGTCTTAGCCGTGCCTTTGGCGCTCAATGTGGCGACCGGTCTGGCGGGTCCGAGCCGGGTGTATCTCTTTGCCCTGCCCTTTGTGCTGATTTTGATTGCCAGTGGGGTTGTGGGGGTGGCGGAGAGGGTCGGGGCGTGGGAGAGAGTCGGGCGTTTTAGGGGGCGACGGGTTGTTCTGGTTTTGGCGGCGGGCGTTACGCTGGCAAGTTACGCAAGTCTGGAGGCGTTGCGGGGGGCGCAAGATACGGGGTATCGAGATATGGGGCAACTCGTGGCGCGCCAAGCCGGGACGGGCGACGTGCCGGTGTTCCCCTATATTATGGATCTGGTGCTCGACCACTATTCCGACGATGTTAGGTCGGCGCGCATCGGCGCCCTCTTTGGCTCGGGGGATTTAAACCGCTTGCTCCTGGTCGCCCGCAACGACGCCCCGCGCTTTTCCCTGGCCGACTATATGTTGACGGCGAATTTTACCACCGCCGAAGGGGGGCACAGGGATGAGTACTTCGTGTTGCAAATGCCGGAGAGCGGCTTTGAGAAAGTGGGCGGGGTGGGGGAACTGGGCATGTACCGGGCTGAGGTGCAAAGGGTTTGGGATCGGGACCGTTTGTGGCAGCCCCAGGCCTGGAGGGTGTATTATTCCACCGCGCCGGAAAGGGTAAAACTCAGAGGCGAAGAGGGGGAGATAAAACGCTTGCATGTTGGGGCGGGCGCCGGGTCGACCTCTGTGTTGCATTCGGTCCGGCGCTACCGGGCGCCGGCCGCTGGGCTCATTGTGTTGCGCTACGCCAAGTCCGCCGGGGAGGGGGTGTATGCTTCGCTGTACGAGGCGGCGGCCGAGGCCGGCAACGAGGGATTGCGGGCCAAACAAATGGCCAAAGTGCTGACCACCGCATTGGTAGTGGACGAGGACCAAAAACAAAACCGGCGCTTTGGCGAATTGTACCTGGCTCCGATGGAAAAAGATAGATATTACGGGGTGTACATATTCGCCAGTGGCGTGCCCGAACAATACTTTAGCGATTGGGGCGTGTGGTACATTCCTTTTGATTAGACATAGACGAGAAAATACATGAACCTAAAAGCAGCTTTTGACGTCTTTCTGGCGCCGCCGCGCGAGTTTGGCCCCATGCCCTTTTGGTTTTGGAACGACGACCTGGAAGAAGAGGAGTTGCTGCGCCAATTGGGCGAATTTCGCGCGGCGCACTTTGGCGGTTTTGTGCTGCACCCGCGCGTTGGCTTGTCGCGGCGCATCGGCTATTTGACCGATGAGTACTTCAGGCTGGTGCGGCGGGTGGTGGACGAGGCGGCGCGCCTCGACATGAAGGCCATTCTCTACGACGAGGGCTCGTACCCGTCGGGCTCGGCCCAGGGCGCGGTGGCGGCCGAAAACGCCGACTATGCCAGCCAGGCCATGGGGCTGTGGGAGCGCGAAGTGGAGGGGCCGTTTAGCGGCTTCTGGCGCCCCAACACGGGGCGCGCTCTGCTCGATCGCCATGTTTGTACGGCGGCGGGGCAGGTGCAAGACGGGCGGATTGATCCGCAGTCGGTGCGCCTGCTGGAAGTGATGCCCAACGACGTCGTGCGCATCGACGTGCCGGCGGGCCGCTGGCAGGTGATGAGTGTGTGGAACGCGGCCAGCGGCGGCCACATTCGCGGCGTTTTTCCCGAGGAGGAGAGCGGCTCGATGATGGCGCCGGCGGCGGGAGACATTCTCAAC
>CAXGRO010000916.1:0-2075 GCA_964012055.1 uncultured bacterium | reverse complement strand
TCCATAGTCGATTTCGAGACGAATGTCTCAATCGAGAATGGCTGTTGAATCTACGGCGCCATTCGAAAAATCATGAAGCCCTGCCGCGCAACAGCGAGGCGTTAATTCAGATCGCGATGATTCATCTCTTACTCAAAAGACGCGCGAAGAACGCGCAATTTTAAGACGGCTTCTAAGAACACTAAAGAGACTATAAACCAACCGATAATAACAAAAACAATCGCCCAAACGCCGCCGCAAAAAATCCACGACCCGCACCGGTACCAGGACGCTGTGAAACACAAATCATAAAACCCAGGCCAGCGAAAGAACCAAATAATCCATACATCAATCCCATCTGAACACCACTCCCAGCGCCTCCTGCGGCCTGTCCGCCAGCATCTCGTACACCGCCTGGCAATCCTCGGGCGCACAGCGATGCGTAATCAAATCGGCGACCCGCAGCCGCCCCCGCGCCATCAACTCCAACAACAAACGGCGATCCCGATCCTTGGTCCAGTGGTAGTACAGATGATCCTCCTCCGGCGTTATAGGCTGAATCGCACCAATAATATCCACTTCCCGCAGATGCACATCTGCCATAAAGTCCATCTCCACCGTGCCGCGCGGCGACCCCAACGCCACCACGCGCCCCGCACGGCAGGCCAACTTGACCGCCATGGGATAAACCGCCGGCTTGCCCGTAGCTTCAATCACCGCATTAGCCCCCTCGTCCGCACACACAGCCCGCACCTGCTCTACCACATCGTCGCAGAGAGCCGGATTAAATACAGCGTCCGCCCCACGCGCCCGGGCCCGCGCCAAACGCGCGTCGTCCAAATCCAAAGAAATCAGTGGCAAGGCGCCGTCTATATGAGCCAGCGACAGCGCCAACTGCCCCACCAGCCCGGCGCCCACCACCACCACCGACTCGCCCAATTCAATGCGCCCCTTGCGCACCCCGTGTAAAGCAATGGCTGCCAGTACCAAAAAAACCGCGTCCTCGGCGTCGACGCCGTCAGCAACGCGGTGATAGAACTTGCGCAACACATTATGACTGGCGTGCCCTCCCTGGGCCGCCACCCGATCCCCCACCTGCACATCCACAACCCCCTTGCCCACATCGACCACCGTGCCAGTACTACAATAACCCGTCTTGCGAGGGAAAACCGGCGTACCGTGCGGCTCGCTGCCGTGTATCCAATTGTACACCTCCGTGCCAACACTGACCGCTGTGCGGTCGTTTTGCACCAAAACCTCGTCGTCGGCAAGCGGCGCTATCTCAAATTCCTCCACCTCTATACGCCGATTATCAACACAAACCAGTTGCCGCCCAAGCATACCTCTACCCCAAAACCCGTTCCATAAACAGCCCCATGACCTGCTCAATATTTACGCGCACCGCACATTCCACCTCGGCCCCCACCCGGTCGCCGTCGTCGGCAAAGGGACGGCGGTCCACCACCACCTGGCCGGCGGCCAATTGCCCTTCGGTCTCCACGTCGAGCCAGTGCACCTCGGTTTCGCAAACCTCCGGAATAACCGCCAATGCCACGGCCAGCGGGTCGTGCAGAAACATGCTATCGCGGCCGTATAGACGCTGGCCGGAAGCAATAACCGAACGCGCCGCAGCCGCGCAAAACGACGCATGGCCCGCCCCCGCGTCAACCCGCTCCTTCAGCGTCGCCTGGTCCAATGCCACCTGTTGGGTCGCCCCCAAGGGCAACAGCGTTACATTGGCCCCGGCCATCAGAATATTGCGCGCGGCGTGGGGGTCTACGTGAAAATCAAACTCGCTCATAGGGGTGATATTGCCCGGCTCTTGCAGGGCACCCCCCATGCATATAATGCGCCGCGCCTGTTGCAAGACGCCCGGCTCGCGCGCCTCGGCAATGGACAAATTGGTCAGCGGGCCGGTGGCCACCACCGTCACCTCACCCGGGCGCGCGTTAATGCTCTCGATAATAAACGAAGTGGCATCGCCCAAAGGCATCATCTCGGGCTCGGGCAACTCGGCTTCGCCCAGGCCGCGCTCGCCGTGCACCCCAAAAGAGTGAATGGGCTCGCGCACCAGCGGCTTGCCCGCCCCCACGTAA
>CAXGRO010000915.1:0-2082 GCA_964012055.1 uncultured bacterium | reverse complement strand
CGGGAAACGGACGCTCGCCCCCTGTCCCTTCCCCCGATCCCCCCAGATCCCCCAAGTCCCAGTCGGACCGCCCCTCCCCTTCCCCCAACAACTCCAGCAATCGCTGCACCCCCAGCCGCGCATCGCCCACCAGCGCCACCTCCGCCGCACAGCGCCGCCCAATAACCGCCGCGTCGATGTCCAGATGTATAAGCCGATCGGGCGCACCGTCCCATGCCCCCACCGTCCGATCCCCCAGCCGCGTCCCAATAGCCAGCACCACATCCGCACGCCCCACCCAGGGACCAATATTGGGCCCCAACTGCCGCCGATAGGGCGGCAAATGCGCCGATCCCTCATCTCCCAGACACAGAGGATGATCCGCCGGCAGCGCCCCCACCCCATTCACCGTCAATCCCACCGGCGCCTGCAAACGCTCGACCAATTGCCGCACCTCCACCGCCGCATCCAATGCCCCCCGGCCGACCAGCAGCAACGGCCGCTGTGCCGCGCCCAGCAACTCGGCCGCTCTTTCCAAATCCGCGCCCGCCGGCTCCATCGCCGCCACCGGCTCCACCCGACACCCTTCCACCTCCACCTCCGCATCCAGCACATCCATGGGAATTTCCAGCACATAGGGCCGCGGCCGCCCGCCACCCAGCGCCTTAAACGCCGCCGCCACCGCCCGCGGAATATCCTCCGCCGCCAGCACCCGCTCGCCGCGCCCCACCACACTTTTAAGCGTGCCAAACTGATCCAGCATCTCGTGCAACACCCCGTGCTCCGCCCCCAGCGTTTCCTCGCTGGGCCCGCTGCAAATCAGCAACACCGGAGACGAATCGGCATACGCCTCCCCCAGCGGCGTCAGCGCGTTGACCGCCGCCGGCCCCGTCGTCGTCAGTACCACCCCCACCCGGCCGCTGGCGCGCGCATAACCATCGGCCATAAAACCGGCCCCTTGCTCGTGGCGCGCCGTTACATGGCGCAAACGCGGGTGCTCATAAAACGCATCGTAAATCGCCAGCGTGTGAATCCCCGGAATGCCAAACACCACCTCCACCCCCCACACATCCAGCGCCTCCACCAGTGCTCGTCCCCCCGTTTTCATATCAATCCCTCGTCAAATACGGCACATCGCCGCGCACCGCCGTCCGGTGCATGTGGCGCGCCGCCTCGTAATCTTTAATCGCCTTGTGCATCGAACAACGATTGTCCCAAAACACCAGATCTTTATGCTGCCACCGATGCCTATACACCAGCGTCGGATCTGCCGCCTGACCGTAGAGAAAATCCAACAACGGCCGGCTCTCCTCCTCGGTCATGCCGGCAAAGTGCGAAGTAAACCCCTCGTTGACAAACAGCGCCCGCCGCCCGCTCACCGGATGCGTCCGCACCACCGGGTGCTGCGCCGGCGGCACCTTCTGCCGCTGCGACTCGTTGAGCCGCCCGCCGTCCTCCCGCCGCGAAAAAAACACCCGGTCGGCATGGCCAAAGTCGTGCACCGCCTCCAACCCATCCAGCATCTGCCGCATGCCTTCCGACAGCCTCTCGTAGGCCAGGTACATATTGGCAAACATGGTATCGCCACCCACCTCTGGCACTTCTAGCGCGTACATCAACGATCCCATCGAAGGCTCGGGTTTGTAACTCATGTCCGAATGCCAGTACGTCCCGGCATAGGCCCGCCCCTTGGCTTTGCCGTTCTCCACCACGTTGGAAACAATGTAAATTTCCGGATATCCCTCCAGCAGCGCCGCCGACAGCACGTGTTCCTCCAACGCACCAAAGCGCCGGCTGAAAGCAATGTGCTGCTCGGGCGTCAGATCCTGATCGCGAAATACCAGCACCCCGTAGGTAGCCAACGCCTGCTCCAACTCATCGGCCACCTCAGAGGTCAGCGGCGCGGCCATGTCAAAATTCTCGACCTCCGCCCCCAGTGCCGGAGATATTTGTCGTATAGAAAGCGCCATGTCCTTTCTCCCGTGTGTGCAGACCTAAATCCTGCCCTCAAAATATCCAACTTGGCCAAACCATGCAATCGCCCGAACTTGTGGCGTGACCTTCCATAGTTGACCCAGTTTTGATGTGAGTGTTTCTGAGCCC
>CAXGRO010000914.1:0-2092 GCA_964012055.1 uncultured bacterium | reverse complement strand
AATGAACGAGAGGCTACCCCCATGTCCCCGAGGATCGTCCATCATACCAACATCAACGTTTCACCTAGAAAGGACCTCTCATGTCACAACCCCCCCCCATCATCCGCAACTGGCGCCAAACCGACCCCTACGTCGGCCACGAAAACGCCATCATCTGGGCCATCCTATCCGCCCAAAACCCCGACAACGACCACCCCACCGCCTGCCTCCAGCACATCGGCGGCTTCGCCCGCCACTCGGTGCAAGGCGGCAAAGAATCCGACTACCACCAGCACGAAAACGCTGAGCAATATTATTACATCCTGTCGGGCCGCGGCGAAGTGCTCATCGGCGACACCCGCCACCCGGTGCGCCCCGGCTCGGTCACCTATTTCCCCCCAAAAACGCCGCACCAGTTCTTCTCCTCCGAAGAAGACGAGTGGTGCGAGCACCTCATCATCACCTGCTCGGTGGAGCGCGAAGGCAGCCAGCCGCGCGTGCTCAACTGGCGCGACGCCACCCCCACCGCCGGCCAGCACGGCGCCGCCATCACCTGGCACTTGCTCGAATCGGTGGACGAAAGCGAACCCAGCACCGACCAACCCTGCTTGCTGGGATTCTACTACCTGGCGCAACAGGCCCTCACCCGCGGCAAAGCCTCGGACAACCACAAACACGACGACAAAGAACAGGTCTACTACATCACCGAAGGCAACGGCACCGTGCTGATGGACACCGACGTCTACCACGTTTCCGAGGGCGACGCCGTCTACTTGCCGCAGGGCGCCTGGCACCAGATCATCAACGAAGACTACGACGGCTGGCTCACCTATCTCGTGGTCAGTTAAACATCATGGACAAAATTCGAATTGGCATCATCGGCTGCGGCGGCATGGCGCGCTCGCACGCCTCGCGCTTTAGCGAGGTGCTCGACCGCATCGAAATCAGCGCCGTGGTCGACATTAAAACCGAGCGGGCCCAGGCCGTGGCCGACCTACTCGACAACGACCCGCTGGTGGAGAGCGACTACCGCGCCATCTACGACCAGGTAGACGCCGTGCTCGTCGTCGCCCCCCACCACCTGCACCACCCCATCACCATCGACTGTCTGCGCGCCGGCAAGCACGTGCTGGTGGAAAAACCCATGGCCTTAAACCAGGCCGAGTGCGTCGAGATGATCGAGGAAGCCCAAAAAGCCGACCGCGTCCTCATGGTGGCTTACTGCATGCGCTTCCACCCCCTCATCGCCAAAATGAAAGAGCTGATCGACGCCAAAGCCTACGGCGACATCTTCCAGCTCTCCATCTGGACCGAACAGCTCACCCAGCGCGACGAGGAAGGCCATTGGTCGCACAGCACCGCTACGTTGGGCGGCGGCCAATTCTTCAGCCACGGCTGCCACTACGTCGACCTGCTGCTGTGGATGCTGGGCCGTCCCGTGCGCGGCAACCACTACGGCACCAACCGCTGCACCCCCTGGATGGAGCGAGAGGGCACCAGCAACGTCACCATCGAATTCGAAAACAATATTCTGGGCTACCACTTTGGCACCTGGGGCGCCCGCGGCAGCCGCCTCAAATACGCCTTCCACGCCCACTGCGAGCACGGCATGCTCGAAATAGACCTGCGCGCCGGCCAGCTCATCGCCCACACCCGCGCCGCCGAACATGTCTCGGGACAAGCCGCCAACCAGCAACAGGAAGAAATCTTGCTCCAGGCCGAACACGCCAAACCCACCGAAGAAGAAATGGTCCACTTTCTAGACTGCATCGAAACCGGCGCCAAACCTCTGACTGATCCGGTCGGCAGTTTAGAAGGCTTACAAATAATCTGGAAACTCTACGAAGCTGAAGAAAACAACCAAATCGCCGATCTGAGCAGGTTGGGGCTGGGTACTTATGAGGGATGATATTTTTCGTTGCAGGTGTTGAGTCTAGCGTGGTGGGTGGTTCACGGGGTGGCGGATTTGGCTCAAGAACTGCGCTCCCCTCAGTAACTTACGTTACGCGGAGGGAGGGGAGGGAGGGATCCCAGAGCGGATTCACGTCCCTGTCTGCCGCAGGACGCGGCAGACAGGGTAATGCCTCGGAGCAGCCCATGGATGGGCTGCGAG
>CAXGRO010000913.1:0-2096 GCA_964012055.1 uncultured bacterium | reverse complement strand
TGGATCGGCGAACACTTCACCAGCGTTTGGGAAAACATCCCCGCCCCCGACCTGCTCATCGCCAGCGCCATCCACCAAACCCAGAACATCGTTTTGGGCACCGGCGTCAACTGCATGCCCAACCACAACCCCTTTGTCGTCGCCAGCCGCATCGCCCAATTGGACCACATGTGCCACGGGCGGTTCCACTGGGGCGTGGGCTCGGGCGGTTTTCCGGGCGACTTTGAAGTCTTTGGCTTCGACCCCAAAACCGGCGAACAGCGCGGCATGACCAGCGACGCCATCGAGCTAGTGCTGCAATTGTGGCAAGACCCCCGTCCCGGTGTATACGAGCACAAATACTGGCGCTTCACCATACCGGAAACGGACGACGAAATCGGCCAGTACTTTCATCTGCAACCCTACCAAAAACCGCACCCGCCCATTGGCGTGGCCGGCGTCACCGTCAAATCCGGCACCCTGGTGACGGCCGGTGAGCGCGGCTGGATTCCCATGAGCATCAACGTAGTGCCCACCCGCATACTCAAAACGCATTGGGAAGCCGTGGAAGAGGGGGCGACCAACGCCGGCAAAGCAGCCGACCGCGCCCAGTGGCGCATCGCCCGCCAGGTATTTGTCGCCGACACCACCGAAGAAGCCAGACAATTGGCGCTGCAGGGCAATATGGCCAGGGATTTTCGCGATTATTTCCTGCACCTCTTGCCCAAGGTCAAGATGCTCGACCTGATGAAAACCGACCCTGATATGCCCGACAGCGACGTCACGGTGGAATACCTGCTCGACAACATTTGGATCGTCGGCAGTCCCGACGAGGTCACCCAAAAGATACAGGCGCTCTACGACGAAGTGGGCGGCTTTGGCGTCTTGCTGGTCATGGCCCACGAGTGGGAACCCAAACAACCCTGGCTGCACTCGATGAAGTTGCTAAAGGACGAAGTGTTGCCGCGGCTGCCGTGAGCAATCATAGGAATGTTTACCGCTCAACCCAATTGGATGCCGCCCGTCACGCTGATCGCCAGGCCGGTCAGATAATCTGACTCGGACGACGCCAGAAACGCGGCGGTACGCGCAATATCGGCGCTCTCCGCCACGCGCCCCAGCGGCACCTCCGCCGCCCTTTCGCTCAACATCTGCGCCCGGCACTCTTCCTCCGAAGCCCCCTCCTGGACCATGGCCGCTGCCATAGCATCAATCCGCTCCGTCTCCACCATGCCCGGGCAAATCATGTTGACCTGAATCTGCTGCGACGCCAGCTCCAGCGCCAGCGACTGGCCAAAACCGATGAGCGCAAATTTTGACGCCGAGTACGCGGCGTACCCCGCGGCGCCTTGCTTGCCCTTAGTCGAAGAGATGATCACAATCTTCCCCCCCTCGCCGCGCGCCACCATGTGCTGTGCCATCGCCCGGCTGCACAAAAACGTGCCTTTGACATTGACGCGCTGCACCAGATCCCACGCCTCCTCCTCCAGTTCCAAAACCGGCACGCGGTCGCCCCCGGGACGCGACGCGGCGTTGTTGACCAGAATGTCGATGTGGCCAAAGCGCTCCAGCGCCTCGCCCACCATGCGCTCCACCTGCCCAGCGTCAGAGACGTCTGCCAGCACGCCCAGGGCGCTGCGGCCGAGCGCCTCAATGCCCTCCACTACGTCCGGCACGCCGCGCCAACCGGAAGGCGGCGCGTCCCCAGACGGCGCCCCGAGATCATTGACCACTACGTCCGCGCCCTCCTGCGCCAGACGCATGGCGATGGCGCGTCCAATCCCCCGCTCGCCACCGGCGCCCGTCACCAGAGCGACTTTGCCTTCGAGATTATACATAGCGTTTCTCCGTTCGCCGTAGCCAAAAAAACCGACAGGATCCAAGTCTTCGCCTTTAAAAATGCGCTGAACGCCGCCACCGCGTCAATTTCAGATTAACCGGTCATTGGGTAGATCGCCGTCCACTGCAACGACCCGGCCATGGACGAGATTCGCGTCAGCGATATAATGAGGTGAATTCCCGTCTTATTTACACCCTCCATTATACCTCCACCACCAGCAACTCTGAGCGGGACCTAAGAATTGGCCCAGCTAGGGTGTGAGTATTTTGGTTTGTAT
>CAXGRO010000912.1:0-2097 GCA_964012055.1 uncultured bacterium | reverse complement strand
CCGGCCCAATCCCCGCCGGATCCCCCATAGTAATTGCCAACAACGGCCGCCCCTCATCAGCCACCATGTACATCCTCCCAGAAATTTTGAGACATTGTTTATATCGCAGTTATACCCAAGTTCGCGGAGGTCGGGTAGAGTACCATCCCAGAGGGGGTAATGAATCGGAGCAGCCCATGGATGGGCTGCGAGAATGAGCGTCGGGATGGCCCCCTACCCGACCGTCCAAAAGACAATATATACTCACCCTTTCAACTACATCAATAAAAAAACTCTGCCAGACCCTCATCCGACAGAGCCCTAACCACCAATTATCATACCGATATCACATCACTGCTGCGCCAACAACCTCTCCCGCTGCTTCCCCAGCCGTTCCAAAAGCTGCCCAAAGGATTTCTTCTTGAGATAACGAGAATAGCGCTTGCGATACCCTTCAACTGTACTGGCATCGTCAATAACTAAATCGTACACCCGCCACTGCCCTTCTTGCCAATACAATAAATAAGTAATATCGACCGCCTCCCGCTTTGCCGACGTCTGCGCCCTGACCACGGCTCTATCCGACTCGACATCCTCGCCCTGGTACACCATCTTGCCGCCGCGGTAATAGTCGACAAAGCTGTTGTAATTCTGCTCGGCGACAATATCCCCAAACGTCTCGACAAATTGCGCCCGCTCTTCCTCGCTGCGCCCCGCCCAGTGGTCGCCCAACGCCAATTTGCTCAACTCGGCAAAATCAAATGCGGCATTTATGTGCGCTTTAACCAACTGGCGCTGCTCTTTCAGCAGGGATTCCCCGGCCGTCTGTTCCAAAATATCGCGCGCTTTGGCGTCGTGCGTCTTGAGAAAAGTTATCGGTTTTAACGTCTCGGTCTCTGCCTGCTCGGCGGCAAAAGCCGTGGCACTAAAAATTAATAGAGCCGCACTTACCAGTAGATGTTTCATCGCTTACCTCCTTCGCGGTCTCGGCGTCAAGAACGTTTATTCATGGTTGTAGCAAATACCGTACCAGGAAAGGAAACAAGCAATTTAAATTTCATAAATTTATTTTTATCAAATACTTACAATATAAAAATAAACTTATTTACTATTGTATATCCATCCTTCTTCTATCAGTTTTTTGAGAATTCCATCTATTTTTTGACATTTGTCTAGCGCTTAGTACCCGCCACCTCATCCGCCGCCGCCCTAAAAAGTTGCTCGCAACGCCCCAACGTCAATCCCTCAAAACGCAGGTGTGGGTCGTCACCGGCATCGGCAACATCGCCCGCCTCGGCCGCGCCCTGTCCTGAACGCCAGCACGGCCCTTCGGGAAAGCGCAATCCGTCCGCTAAAATCTCGGGAGACTGCCTAGCCGCCATCAACCTAAGCCTCCTGTTTCGGCGATGCCTCCGGTGGCGCGTAGCAGCGTCTCCTGCACCAGTATCTCGTGCTCCATGGAGCGGTCGGGCGGCCGCTTGCCCTGAACGGTGTCGACAAAGGCCGCCAGTTCAAATTCGTACAGTTCTTGCCGATCGCTGCCCTCGGTCAACACCGTCTGCACCCCTTCCTCGTAACCGCCCCGCGCCTGGTCGAGGCTGAGCCGGATCTGCTTGCCCGGCTCAAACGGCTCGGTGATAATGACGCTGCCCTGGGTGCCGTATACCTCAAAACAGCGCGCCGTCGGCCGCGTCTCCATGGCGGCGATGTCGATAAACGCCATGCCGCGCTCAAACTCAAACACCGCCAGCCCGTTGTCCACCGCCGCAGACTCCGCCGAGTAGTCGCTGCGCAAAAACGACGTCACCTTGTGCGGCCGCCCCATCATCCAGATCACCTGGTCCAGTACATGGCCGCACAAATCGTAGAAAATCCCCCCCGCGTGTTGGCCGATCACCGCCAAACTCTCGGGCGGCACTGTGGTCGACATGTGAGCGCGCAGCGAAAACACATTGCCCAAAAAACCCGACCGAGCCCACTCGGCCACCTGTTTAAACGCCGGGCTGTAGCGCAGCATATACCCCATTTGAATGAGCAAATTTTGCTCCTGCGCCCGCGCCGCCACGCGCTGCCAATGGGCCCAATTGTCGCCGGCCGGCTTGTCGTACCACACGTGTT
>CAXGRO010000911.1:0-2098 GCA_964012055.1 uncultured bacterium | reverse complement strand
AAGGGCTGTGGGGGAGCGGCTGCCGGGCAAGCCACCCTTGGGCCTCACAAAACACCATAGGCGACATCCCCCCGACCCGCCAATAACAAAAAAGCCTACACTTTCTCCTCCAATGCCTTACACATCCGCAACCCCAAATCACTAATATCCTCCACCCCCTTCCAGGCGTACGGATCCTCCCCGTGCACCATTATAATATCCCTAAAATCCGCCCGCGACGCCGTCTCCCCTTCGCCAATCCGCCACGGCAACATCGACCACGCATTCATGTAGTGATTCACCAACACGCGCCGGCACACACCGCTGCGATTCTTGCGCGAGCGGTGCAGTAAATACCCGTGGAAAAACACCACGTCCCCCGTCTTCACCTCCACCGCCACCTCGCCACCCTCGTCAAATCCGTACGACTCCCCCGCGAAGTCAAACTCGTCCGGGTTGCCGTGCGGCCGCTGCTCGTAGAGCACCCCCTTTGCGACCCCGGCAACACCCACAAACAGCCGTTCTCAACCGTCGCATCGTCCAGCGCAATCCACCCCCCCATCAAACTGCCGTCCCGCGTCGGAATATAAATCTCGTCCTGGTGCCAGGCCTGCCCCTGAAAGCCGGGCGGTTTGACAAAGAGCATCGACTGCATGCACTTCACGTCCGGCCCAATCAGCGCCGCCAGCGCTGCCACCATGCCTCTGTGTTTGACCCCCGCCTCCATAATCACCGGGCTGATCTTGTGCGGGTGGTGCAAACACAGGAAGTGGCTCAACACTTCTTCGTCGCTCAGCGCCGCGTCCATCGGCGGCAACCTCTCGTGCCGGTATTCCCCCCGGCACAGCCGCAGCGTGTCGGCGCGCAACTCCTCCACCTCGGCGGCGGCTAAACCCTCCACCACCAGGTAACCGTTGTCTCGATAAAATTCTACCTGCTCTTGGGTAATTGTGCTCATAAGGCCTCACTCTATCGCATCCACAATGCGCTGCCCCAATTGCCGCGTCGACAAATCCCCGCCCAAGTCCGGCGTCCCTACCCCGCCCGCACTCATCACCCGGCGCACGCCCTGCTCTATCCGCTGCCCGCCTTGCCGCGCCGCTTCGTCGTCGTGCCGCATACCCAGCCAGCGCAACATCAAACCCGCCGACAATATGGTGCCTACCGGATTCGCAATGCCCTGCCCGGCAATGTCGGGCGCCGTGCCGTGCGACGGCTGAAACACCGCCGCCTCGTCGCCAATATCTCCCGACGGCGCCATGCCCAAACCGCCCACCAACCCCGCCGCCAAGTCCGAGAGGATGTCCCCGTACATATTCTCCATCACCATCACGTCGTAGTCCTGCGGCCGCTGCACCATGTAGAGCGCTATGGCGTCGATATACCCGTACTCGCGCTCCACCTGCGGATAGTTCTGCGCCACTTCATTGTATATACCGCGAAAAAACGCCATCGAGCGCAAAATATTGGCTTTGTCGACGCAGGTCACCTTCATCGGCTCCCTGTCCCGCTCCACGGCAAGTTCAAAGGCGTAGCGCACAATGCGTTGAGTCCCCGAGCGCGTAATGACCATGGGGTCCACCGCCACTTCGCCTCGCAGTTCGACACCGCTATCCATCGCCGCAAACGAGCCCTCCACATTTTCCCGCAAAATCACCAGATCGATGTCACCCGCCCCCACCCCCTTGAGCGGCGTGTGCTCCGCCGCGTAGAGATAAATCGGCCGCACCCCCGCATACAGATCCAATTTAAAACGCAAATCCACCTGCGGCCTGAGCTCCGTCCCGTCCGGCCAGCGCACGTCGGGCATGCCCATGGCCCCCAGCAATACCGCGTCCGCCTCCCTACACCTCTGCAACGTCGCATCGGGCAACGGGTTCCCCTCCTCTAAAAAGGGATCGACCCCACAGGGGTACTCCGCAAATTCAAACGCCGTCCCCCCCCGCTCCTCTATTTTTTTTAGCACCGCAACCGCCTCGTCCACCACCTCCGGCCCAATCCCGTCGCCCTTCAGCACCGCAATTTCATATCGCTTATTTCTCATATCACCTGTCTATATATTAACCAATACAGTGGACATTTTTTGACAAAAAAGTGCCGTTTCCTCAGGTTGGTATCT
>CAXGRO010000910.1:0-2101 GCA_964012055.1 uncultured bacterium | reverse complement strand
AGCGGCGGGGCGTGTCAGCGTGAGACCCCCTCTTCGATTTGCTCAAAAGCGGTATAGGGATAGCCAAGAAATCATTTGATGGCAACAAATATTCAATAATTCAAAGATCTTGATTTTAATCATGACAATTTTTAGCTAATTTTTGTTGAATTTATGACAGTTTTTAGCTAATTTTTGTTTAATTCTCTCAATCAAATAGATTAAAACCCCAAACCCGAAATGATCCAACGAGATCTAGAAAAACAGCTGCTGGCCCACCTCAATCAGGCCGATGAGCACCCCAATGTCCTTCTTTTAGAAGGGGCGCGGCAAGTGGGGAAAACCACCTTAATAGAGGCGCTGCGGCCCAAACTGGATCGCAGTATACTCTATCTCAACCTGGAGGAAGACCGCCGGGCCGTCAGCGATCTGAGTCAGTGCGCGGATTTTGCCGATTTTGAGACCTATCTCGCTGTTGCACACCAGTTCAAAGGCGACGGTCGGCGCATTCTCTGTATTGACGAAGCCCAGGAGAGCTCCGTTTTGGGCGGATTCGTCCGCTTTATGAAAGAGAAGTGGCGCCATACGCCGGTCATTCTCACTGGCAGTTCGATGACGCGCATTTTTGGCTCGGAGACGCGCTTTCCCGTCGGCCGCGTGTCGCGCTTTTTGCTGCAACCTTTCAGTTTTGGGGAATTTCTGCGCTGCGGCGGCTGCGAAGATTTGCTCGCCTTTGACGATGCGTTGCAGATCCCGGCGTTTTTACACGATCGCCTCGTCGAACAGTTTCAATCCTACCTCGATGTCGGCGGCTTGCCGGCGGTGGCGGTTGCCTTCTTTGCGCAGCGCGATTGGCGCCAAACGCGTCGCGATCTGTACCTGGATTACCGCAGCGACTTCGCCCGCATTTTCACAGAGGCGGAAGCGGTGCTTTTCGACCAGTGCCTGCGCGGCGTGGCTTCCAACCTGGGCAGCCCGAGCAAATACGCTCAGATGGTCAAAACCACTTCGTCGCTCTACAGGAAAGTACCCGGCTTTTTGGCGCTGCTCGAAGCGTGGAAACTCGTCCACAAACTGGACGTGGTAGGGCCGCGTCCCGAACAACAGAGCTTTGCTCCCAAGCGCTATCTGTACGACCCCGGTTTGGCCAATGACCTGCGCCTGAACGGGTTGCCGCGTATAGACATTCTGGCCGACCTCAATGCGGCGCACCGTTCTGCGCTGGGCGGAATAATAGAAAATGTGCTGGCGACCGAATTGGCGGCTTTGGGACAGGCGTTGAGCGGCTGGAAAAAAGGCAACAATAGTTATGAAGTAGATTTTGTATATCGCACAAAATCGGGCGGCGCTATTCCCATCGAATGCAAGGCGTCGCCTGTTACCAGGCCGCGCGACGTGCGGGGTTTGGCCGAATACGCGGCGCGTTACGGGAGCAAGATGGGGGTGCTGATTAATTTAGACAACCCAGGTACTTTCACAGTAGCCAACGGGTTAAAAATTATTCACATTCCAGCTTATATGCTCAGCAGACTTGCCGATGTTGTGGCCGATTGAATAGCCCTTGGAGAGATTGGGGACAAATGAAAATCGTCTCGCATAAGGGTTTGTGGCTTGTGGCCATTGTGGGCCTGGGGGCGCTGTGCCGCCTGCCCGGCCAAAACCGGTCGTTGGGGCACGATGAGGTGTTTACCTGGACGGAGTATGCCGGGCAATCCTGGAGCAAAATTCTCTCTACGTACACGGCCAACAATCACATCTTTCACAGCCTTTGTGTGAAAGGATCTACCGGCGTTTGGGGCACCGCCGAGTGGGCCATGCGCCTGCCGGCGTTGCTGGCGGGGGTGCTGGGGATCGCCCTGGTATTTTTTCTGGCGCGGGCGCTGGCCCAATCGCTTCCCGTGGCGGTACTCAGCAGTCTGCTTATGGCGCTGGTGCCGGCGCATATGCACCATTCCCAGCACGCCCGCGGTTATACGCTGATGATGTTGTGGTCTATGGGCTGTGCCCTCGGCGCGCTGCGGGCTGTGAGGGCGGCGGGCGACAGGGTTTGGGCGGGGTGGGCGGCCAGTGTTTTGTGTGGTTTTCTCGCCGTTTTTACCATTCCCAGTGCGACCTACCTGGT
>CAXGRO010000909.1:0-2101 GCA_964012055.1 uncultured bacterium | reverse complement strand
CCTACACCCGCGAACTGGTCAATTCCATTCCGGTGCCCGATCCGGACCACCGCTGGATTGACGAGGATGCTGGTGAGGATGAAGTAGACTTTGAAGCGGAAGCGCCTCACGAAGGTTGTCCGTATGCGGCGCGCTGTCCTCACGCCATGCCGCACTGCCGCGTCCAACTGCCGGCGCTCTACCGCACGGACGAGGGCCGGGCTACGGCCTGCTATTTATACGATGAAGCGCCGCCTTTGCGCGATGGGAATTTGACGGCGGTTTTTGCGCGGGCTAATTCTGATTAGAACGATTTAGACCTGCATGGTCCAGGCGAAGGGTTGCGGCGCCATGCCGTGTTGTTCGGCCCAGTCGACTATGCCGTTGCAGGCCCCTCCCAATAATTGTTTGCGGGTGTCGTCGACCTGGTTTAAGATGTCGTCGCCTGGCTGCACCAGCATCATATTTTGTTTGTGTCCGCCCATCCAGCGATAGCTATACCCGATGATAATGACTTTTGACAGGCGCTGGCTCAGGTTGGGCGCTGAGGAGTGGAAGATGCGGTTCTCAAAGAGAAAGGCGTCGCCGGCATTGAGACATAAGTCCACGGCGTTGTGCGGGTCCGCTTCGCCCTGGGCCAGCGGCAGTGGGGTGTGCAGCAAATGGGACCCGGGGGCGAATAGGGTAAAGCCCGACATGGGTTGGGGGAAATTGGTGAGGCAATAGCCCACTTTTATGCCGGCGCGGATAACGCCGGCGTGTCCCATGTCTTCGGTCATGCCAATATCGCGGTGCCAGCCGCGCTCCGCCGCATGGGTGTTGTCCTGTGGCCACTTGTAAATGATGGCCGTAGTGTGCAGGTGGATGTTGGGCGATAGCAATTGTACTACCAGGGGTATGGTCGCCGAGTGCGCCAGCAGCGGGTGAAACGCGGGTTCCTGGACAATGCCCTGGCGCAGTTGGACATAATATTGATCCTCTTTACGATCGTATGCATCAATCATCCGGTCGCTGGCGGCCGTAAGTTGTTCCACTTCTTGCGGGGTTAGTGCGTTGGGTACAACGAGGTAGCCATTCTCGTCAAAAGATTGGCGTTGGGCGTCTTTAAGTAGGGTCCATTCCATTTGCTATATTGGTTTTTGCTTGTTGTGTCTGGTGTGGTTGGCGGGGGCTTGGAGCGCGGTGGGTTGGGGGTCTTGCCTATAGTGTTTTGTGAGTCCCTCGGGGGCCTACCCTGCCCCACTCCCCCACAGCCCTGGCGGGCTGTGAACCCCGGCCCCCTTTCCCCCGGCCACTCCCCCACAAAACACCGCCGGTAAGACCCCCAACCCGCCGCGCTTGCGGACATATGGCTTATTAGCTGCGCTATGTCAATAATATGTTGCGTTGCGTGGAATGAATATAGATTTGTATTAGTGTATGCGCCAGCGGTAAGGGTTCCACTCATCGGTCAATGGTTCTCTGATTTAAGATCTGGGCATAAACAGAAGCAGTATAAATTACCTACCCATATTAAATTTCATCTATTTTTTTCGCTGTCGACTTAAAAGTTAAGCGTCGTTATTATTCATACGTTCGCTGAGCGGTGAGGATTCCCCCTCACCGCGTTTCAACGCCCACGCCAATCCTATATAAGGACTCGAAATGCCACCCAAGAAACACCTCTGGATATTTTCTTTACTAGTATTACTAGCTTGCGGCCGCTCCACCGACGAACCCCAAATGACCGGCGGCAGCGGCGGCTTAAAACCCGTGCCGCGCAACCGCGCCCTCATATTGGGCATTCCCCAAATGCGCGACTACGCCTCCTTCAACCCCTTTATCCCCGGCGAGTCCTCGGCCACCGGCCGCGACTTCCTCTTTGAACCACTCTATTTCTACAACGCCTACCGCGAAGAGGAGAACCTCATCCCCTGGGTCGCCGAGAGCCACAGTTACAACGACGATTACACCGAAGTGCGCGTTAAAATTCGTCCCGGAGTGCAGTGGAGCGACGGCACGCCCTGGACGGCGCACGACTTGGCCTTTACCATCGACATGCTCAAGGCGCACGCTCCCGAGTTGCTGTTTTCCACCGACATGGAGACCTGGGTGGACGAGGTGCGGGTGGAAGACGAGTTGA
>CAXGRO010000908.1:0-2125 GCA_964012055.1 uncultured bacterium | reverse complement strand
CGTTACTCACGTTCTTTTCGGCAATTTCGATGCGCGTTTTTTGCGACTGGAGGTTGCGGTGCGCTTGGCGTATTTCGGCGGTGATGCTCTTGCGTTCCTCGGCGGCAGACAGCTTGGAGCGCGCCACCGACTCGCGGGCGGCGGCCATGCGGTGGCGCTTTTCGCCCCAGTCGAACAGGGGCACGTTAAAGGTCACGGTCACCTGCTGGTTGCGCGTGGGTTCGTCGTAGATGTGACCGAGTTGTTCATCGATGCCGATCAGCCCAAAGGTCAAATCCACCGAGCCCTTGAATTCGTTCTCTGCGTCGGTGGTGATTAGCTGTTGCATGGCGTTTTCGATGTCGATATCGCGCTGGCGCAATTCCATGCGGTTTGCCAGGCCGCGGCGTATGGCTTGTTGCAGGTTTACCTCTACCAGTTGCTTGCGCACATCGGCCGCAATGGTCAGTTCCATATCGAGGGATAGGCCCAGCAGCAGTTTAAAGTCGTCGAGCGAGTTGGCGTATTGTAGTTGTGCGTCTTCCAGGCCGCCGCGCGCGTTGGCCCGCGTCAGGTCGGCCTGCAGTAGCTGCTCCCTGGCGGTGATGCCGCCGCGCACTTTGCTCTCGATGATTTCGTAGCGCTCGGTGGCGTTTTTCAGTTCTTCGCGGATGATTTCGACGTTGCGCTGTTTGAGATAGAGGTCGAGGAAGAGTTGCGTTATCTGGCTTTCGATTTGCAGCCGCTGCAGAGCGTATTGCAGTTGCGCGTTTTTCAAAGACAGTTCCAATTGCCGCAAGTTCAGCTTGGTGCGGTTGTAGGTGTGCAGCGGTTGGGAATAGCGCAAAAAGAGCTGGTTGTTATAGGTTTTTCGCACGTCCCCGCCCGCAAAGGTGCTGGACGAGCGGCGCCAGTCGAGGGACTGGACCAGGCTGAGGGTGCCGTCGGTGCGCTCGAGTGGTTGCTGGACGGCGAAGGTTGCGCCCAGGTGCGTTTGTTCCTCGGTGTTGTATTGCGACGTCAGGCCGCTGAAAATCCGGTTTTTGGAAAATTCGTATGGCGTTACATTGAGGCTGAGCCGGGGTTTGAGGGTGGCGCGCTGCGCCTCCAGGTTGCGGCGGCTGATTTCTAGATTGTGGCGCGCCTGCTCAATTGACGGGCTGCGCTCCAGGGCAATTTTAAGGGCATCATCGAACACCAATTGTTCGGCCCCGGCGGGCGCCAGGGCCAGCAAGGCGGCGGCGTAGACCATCCAGCGCCGCGGTCGGTCCCCACTTCTGCAGTGTCGTCGGTTCATAGTCGTTCCACCCATTTCACGGCGTCGGCAATTACCAGGCGCCCCTGGCCGCGGTCGGTCATTTCCACGTGGGCCGGCCCGGCGGCCAGGCGGTAGGTGCCGATGTGGTTCCAGCCTTCCTCGACCTGCGAGAGGTCGAGTTCTACGGGTTCGACGCCGCCGTCGTGATAGACCTGGAGATTTAAATTGCTGTCGTTGCCCCAGCGCCCGCGCCGCCCTCCGTCGCGCATCCGGTCGACCATGCCGCAGTAGAAGTAGAGGTCGTAGTCGCCGCCGCGCTCGACCTGGGTGCGCCAAGAGACGATGCTGCGGCCGTCGCTGGCCCGCTTGTAGTAGCCGGAGAGGACAAACTGTCCGTAGAAGCCGCGGTCAGTGGTGGGCTGCCAGGTGCCGGGCGCGTCCCACCAGCGCATGCCCACGTACGGCACGTCGCGCTCGCGCAGATCCAAAAGGTCGACCAGCAGGCGGCGCAGCCAATTGGCCTGCTCGGCCTCGTGCACCACAAACCCCTCGTCTTCGTTGTCGACCACGTATTCGTTGGTGGGGGCGGGTGCCTCATCGGCCAGCAGGGTGGTCTGCTCGCCGACGAAGGGCCGGGCTCGGCGGCGCAGCTTTTGTTCGGCAAAGGGAATGTTGACCACCACCGGGATGTTGCGCGAGACGTAGGTGTCGAGCAACATCTCGGTCGCCGGCCGGTCGAGGAGAATGCCAATTTTTTTGCGCGTCCCGGCCGGCAGCGCCACCATCTGCTCGTAGTCGCTTTGTTGCTGGCCGTGGCGCGTCCACCAGGGGCCTGTTTCGGTTTCGCGGTTGCGGAAACCGATTTGCACCAGCCCGTCAATTTGCGTC
>CAXGRO010000907.1:0-2131 GCA_964012055.1 uncultured bacterium | reverse complement strand
ATCGCCACCTGTTACCCCCTGGCCGACGTGCCCGACATGGGCGCCTCGGTCTACGTTGTAGCCGACGACGACCTGGCGCTGGCACAGCAATACGCCGACGAGTTGGGCGAGTGGATTTTTGCGCGGCGGGCCGACTGGCACGCCCCGAATTTTTCAGCCGCTGAAGTGCTTGGGCAAATTGAGGAAGACAAATTTCCCGTCATTCTCGCCGACCGCAACGACAACACGGGCGGCGGTTCGCCGGGCGACAGCACCGGGGTGTTGCGCGCTTTCCTGGACGCCGGCCTGGAGGACGCCTGTGTCCTCTACATCGTCGATCCCGAAGCGGTGGCGGCGTGCCATGAGGCGGGGGTGGGGGCGCAATTGGCCCTGGACGTGGGCGCCAAATCCTCGCCGCTGCAAGGCCAGCCCTGCCGCATGGAGGCGGAGGTGGTGGCCGTATCGGACGGCCGCTTCCGCTACGACGGCCCCATGTACGCCGGCATGGAGCGCACCATGGGCCCGTCGGCCCACATCCGCCAGGGCGGGTTGCACGTGCTGTTGGTCACCCAGCGCGAGCAGCCCTTCGACACGGCTTTTTCCCGCACCCTGGGGTTAGATCCCAAAGAGATGCGCTATATTTCCGTCAAGTCGACGGCGCATTTCCGCGCCGGTTTTGAGGCCTGGGCCGGGGCCATTCACCTGGTCAGCGAACCCAGCGTGCACGCGCCGGTCGACGCCGATCTCGCCTTTAAAAATCTGGGGCGCAAACTGTATCCGATGCACGATATTTAAATTTGCACCGCGCACCGTTTACTTGAAATCCGGCCGTTAATCTACTAGATTGTGGCTATGGCCGACCAACAACACCTCGCGATTCTAAATAAGGGCCTTGAATCCTGGAACCGCTGGCGCCAGGAAAATCCGGCCGTGCAGCCCGATCTATCCGGCGCCGATTTAACTGGTACCAACCTAAGCTGGGCCAATTTGAGTTGGGCCAACGTCGGCGGTGCCAACTTCAGCGGCGCCAACCTCAGCGGCGTAGAACTGACTGAAAGCCAACGCGCGGCCACTCTTCTGCCCGATCCGCCTGCAGCGACAAGCGCGGAAAGTCAAAATGAGGTTTCGACAGATGTCTCATAAAATGAAACCCAAGTTGAGGTAAGAGGAACGGTTGCCGCCGGCCCCTCCGAAATCGAAGTTCTAAAGAAATTGGTCGCCGACCTGCAAGCACGAGTTGAACAATTAGAGCGCCGCCAAGATGGCCTAGAGGGAACTTAGAGGGCGTCTGATCTTTTTAATCCAAAGTCGGTCGCTTATCCCCCCAAGGATCCACCGCCTCAAACGCCGCCGAAGCCCGTAACACCGTCACATCGTCGCGCCACCGCCCCACAATCTGCAAGCCCACCGGCAATCCATCGCCGGCAAAACCACACGGCACCGTTGCCGCCGGCTGTCCGGTCGTATTAAAAGGATAGGTAAACGCCGTCCAGCCCAAATAGGTCGTGTCTTGCCCGTTTATCTGGCCGGGGTGGTCGTCGCCGGCGGCAAAGGCGGTCACTGGCAACGTCGGCGTCAGCATCAAGTCGTATTGCTCCATAAACTCGCGCCAGCCGTGGTAGTAGTCGATGCGCCGCATATTGGTATGGGCCAGTTGCGGTGCGGAGAATTGTTGGCCCTGTTCAATAACGCCGAGCAGGCCGGGGTCGAGCAGATCGCGCACCTCGGACAAATTGTCGAGATACAGACCGGCAAAAGCGGAGGACCAGAACGGATGGATGATGTCCCAGGGGTCGGGCAGGTCGGGGTGAGCTTCTTCGACATGGCAGCCCAAATCGGCAAAGCGGTGGGCGGCGGCGGCGGCAATGTCGCGCACTTCGGGGTCGACCCGGGCGTAGCCCAGGTCGGGCGACCAGGCGACACGCAGGCCGGCGACGTCGCCCTCCAGCGCCGCCAGGTAGTCGGTGTCCACCGGCAGCGAGGTGCGGTCGCGGGCGTCGGCGCCGGCCAGGATATTTAAAAAGAGGGCGGCGTCGCGCACTGTGCGGCTCATGGGGCCAAAGTGGGAGAACTGCTCGATGACGCTGGCGGGGTATTGCGGGATGAGCGCCCACGACGGCTTGAGCCCGTAGCCGCCGCTGAGGCCGGCGGG
>CAXGRO010000906.1:0-2133 GCA_964012055.1 uncultured bacterium | reverse complement strand
CACTTTTTGTAAGTCATTGATAAGTAACGGCTTAGACAAATAGATATTGAAATTTATAACTTGTTGATAAATAATCACTTACGAATTGTAAACCTTACAAAAATCCGCTCAAAATCGAAAAAGTGTCCACAGTATTGTCGAATAAATCGTTTCTGCGGTTTCGTTCCCATCTGCCCTTTCTTTATCCCTCCCGCCATTTAAGTTACCCATCTGACTCGCCGATGCAAGTCTGAATCGCTGCGCGTTGGTCCGTGGGTTTGAGGTGTTGTCATCTACATGGCCAAATTCAGATTTGACGTTATTTTTAGACGCAGCTACATCCGGGTCTTGAGCGAAGATCTGCACAATGGACAGGTCGTCAAAGGATTAGGTGCAGATTCATTTAATTGGATTGAATTATCGGACAAGGAGAATAGGGGCCACTGCTTGGCCCAAAAAGGGAATAAGTCTATGACTCAAAAACGTCTTATTTGGTTCTGTTATGGCATGGAAGAAGCCGCTGCCCAGCCCGACTTATTGGCGCGTTTGCGCGACGCCATCGGACTGACCACCATCATGCCAGAGAGCCCCGTCTGCCACACCTCGGGCTTTGGCGTTTCGCAGGCGCTGGCGCAGCGCGGCCCTTTTGAGGATTGGCGCGAACGCAGCGATCGCTGGCCCAGGGCCGCCGAGGGCATTTATCCACCCGTGGCAGGCATTGTAAGCGGGTTTGACGACACGCCGTTGCTGCGCCTTATAGAGGCGGCCCACGGCGCCGGTATCGAGGTTTGGGGGCACTTGGGTTTGTGGAGTTATGGCGGCGATGTGTACCCGGAATACGCCATGCGCGATATCGACGGACGAGAATTGGATCCGCGCTACGAAGCCTGGGGCAATGGCCTGTGTCCCAGCCGCGCCGCCATCAACGACTGGACCCGCGATTGCCTGGTGGAAGCGGCGCAGCGCTACGACCTGGACGGCTTTTGCCTGGATCACGCGCGCTATCCGGCGCCGGCCGGTTTGCCCAGTTTGTTCGCCTGCGCCTGCGTTGATTGTCGCCGCCAGGCCGCCGAGCTGGGCTACGATGTGGAGCGCTTGATTGAGGGGCTGCAGGTCTTTCGCGCCGACCTGCAGCGTTTGGACCGCCGCCGGCTGGTGAGCTTGCTGGGGGCGCGCCCGAGTTTGTGGGAATTTATCGGTTTGTGCGACGGAGGTGCAGAGGTGCTGGAATGGCTGCGGCTGCGCGCCACATTGCTGAGCGTGCAGATGCAGCGTTTTCGCGCGGCGGTGGAAGAGGTGGTCGGCGACAAGCCTTTTGGCAGCGACGTTTTTCCGCCCTCGGTGGCGCTGCTGGGCGGGCACGACTACGCAGATTGGGCCGGGGGCGCAAATTATCTGACGGGGGGCTCGTCGTTTGGCGGCAACGTGGGCTGGGCGACCATGGTGACCAATCTGGCCGGCGAGTGGGGGGCGGCCCTGTGTCGGACGGTTGCGGATCTGGCTCAGGGAGAGGCGCTGGAGTTGACTTACCGGCTCTTCGGCTACGACGATTTGGGTTTGCCGCAGACGTTTGACGGATTAAAGCGCGACCCCTTGCCGCTGGCCGCTATGTTTGCCCGCGAGGTCGCCAAACTCAAGGCCGTCCACACGGCCGACATGCGTCTCTACCCCCCGCTTTCTCTGTCTGCCGCGCCCGAGTTGGTGGGGCAGTTGGTGGGCGCTGTGGCCGACCAGCAATGCGACGGGGCCATGCTCTCTTTTGGCACTTCTGAGGAGGCGGTGGAACGCGTTGTGCAATTAGATCTCAAGGCGCTGCGGTGAATGGAGGACTTTGGCGTTTTTTATCGTACGGCGACGAATACCTAATAGCATGGCCGCGCCTTTAGGGTCGCGCTATTTTCCATACCACTTAAAACACCTGTGGGAATAAATATGAGCAAGCTCGAGCTGGTTGATACACACGTTCACTTTTGGGACCTCGACAATCCGGACCTGCGCTATGACTGGTTGATGCCCGACGGCGAAGATCCGCAATTGGGCGATCGCCTGGAGGAATTAAAGGGGACCAGGTATGTGGTGGACGATTTCATCGCCGAAACGCGCAACGCCAATGTGACCAAGGCGATTCACCTGCAGGCCGCCATCGGCTCCCCC
>CAXGRO010000905.1:0-2134 GCA_964012055.1 uncultured bacterium | reverse complement strand
GAACCCGCCAATCCACCACATGCCGCTGCAGAGACATCCCACTCACAATCAGCGGTTTCCCCGCCCCGCATTGTCATCAACGAAATCCTCGCCGATCCACCCGCCGGCGCTGCCGGCGACGCCAACGGCGACGGCACCAGAAATACTTACGAAGATGAATTCGTCGAACTCTTCAACGCCGGCACCACACCCGTCGACCTGAGCGACTGGCAGCTCTCCGACGACGACACGCGCAGCGCGGCGCGCTTTCGTTTTCCCGCAGCAACAGTCTTGCCGGCCGGCGCCTACCTCGTACTATTCGGCGGCGGCACACCGCGCAATATCCCTGGCCTGATTTTTGTCGACGACGGCCGCATTGGCAACGGACTGACCAACCGCAAAGACAGTCTACTGCTCATCGCCCCGGACGGCCCCGACACGCTCATCGACCTCACCTACATCAGCAGCGGCAATCTAAATCAGTCTCTCGTGCCACGGGCAGATACCTCCTTCGCAGCACATAACCAGCTGCCGGGCATGGATCTCTTCTCCCCCGGTCGGGCCCAGCCCACTTATACCCACTTCCATATCCCCTCTTTGCACCTCACCCTTACTCATGCCCCCGACACTTTGCAACTCAGCGCCTACAACGGCGTCGATACCGTCCGCATCGAACCCTCCTTGTTCACCTGGAAAGTACTCGATACCACAGTCGTCTCCCTATACAAGAAAGGCCGGGCCACAGCTTTGCGTCCGGGCCATTCTCCCATAGAGGCACGCACCGTAGACACCCTGCTCGCCGTCGGCGCCATCCACGTCCAATCGCCTCCCGACCGCCACCCGGTCATCACCTCGGCGCCCGATACCACCGTTTATATCGGCGGCCACTGCCATTACCAGGTCGAAGCCTTCGATCCCGAAGCCAGCCCCTTGAACTACCGCTTCATCGAAGTGCCGTCTTGGCTGCGCATCGATCACTTCGGCGGCTATATCGCCGAACGCGCCCCGTCCACACCCAGAACCCCGGCAAAAATTACCATCGGCGTCGACGACAACCACGGCGGACTGACCATGCAAACCTACCACTTGCACTTCCTGCCATTCCCCAACCTCCACATCACCGAAGTAGTGGCCGACCCGCCGCCCGGCCCGGCCGGCGACGCCAACGGCGATGGCCAACGCCAAACCTACGCCGACGAGTTCATCGAAATTTTTAACGGCGGCAGCACACCGGTAAATCTGAGCGGCTTTTACCTGAGCGACGGCGACCGCAAGGCCCGCTTGCAATTCCACTTTCCCGCCGGCGCCCGCCGGCTTCCGCGCCACTACGCCGTCGTCTTTGGCGGCGGCCGCGTTTCTGGACCAGCCGTCTTTGCCGCGCGCGGCCGCCTGGGCGACAGCCTGGGCAATAAGCGGGACGAAATTTACCTCATCGATCCAGAGGCCCCCGACACCCTGGCCCAGCACAGCTACGCCCTTCAGCGCGAGTCAAACCAATCGCTGTACTGGCCTCCCGGAGCTTCCCAGCCCATTCTCCACGGTCAATTTCCCAGCCGCGATCTGTTCTCGCCCGCTCGCCTCCGCCCCCTGCTCACCCATTTGCACCTGGTGCCGCCGCGCCCCCGCCTCATTGCCGGCCAAACTCAAATTGGCAACCACTTTCTCCGACGGCGGCCAAAGCACCTTGGTCCAAAACCCCACCTGGCATTCCAGCAATCCAAGCGTCGCCACTGTCGACGCCCAGGGCATAGTAACCGCCGTGGACAGCGGCACCGTCGCCATTACTGCTCGTCTCGACACCTTTATCGCCCAAGCCAGTCTACTAAAGGTCCGCCTTCCCCTTGCACAACGCCTGCACTTCCAGCCCCAGTGGCACCGCCTCGCTCTAGCCGCCAATCGCGAACTCGTCTTCCGCGTCTTCGCCCCACAGGGGAAAAATCTGCGCTATATATGGACAATTAACGACCGCATTCAACCGGCCCCCGACGACCGGCCGACCCTCACTCGGGCCCCAATGACGGCGACGTCATTTCTGTGCGCGTCGAAAACCGGGCCGAATTTGCCACCCACCAATGGCTTGTCGCCGCCAACCGCCCCCCGCTGGTGCAGCCCCTGCAAGACACCCTGGCCTGGGTCGGCAAACTCTACCAGACCT
>CAXGRO010000904.1:0-2137 GCA_964012055.1 uncultured bacterium | reverse complement strand
CCCACCAGGTGGTGGCTCCACAGAGTGGACAGAAGGGCGTGGTCGCCGTCCGCAAACGCGTGGTCGTGACTGTAGCGCTGTTTCCAGCAGACCAGGGCGCGGCCCTCGTCCTCGCTGCGCACCTGCCAGCAGACGGCGTTGCCGCTGAAGAAGGCGGCATTGCCCCCGCCGGCGATGAAGGTTTCCAGGTTGTCGCGCATGGGGGCCGACCAGTACTCGTCGTGGCCCACGCTCAGCACCAGGCGGTAATTTTCGAGTATTTCCGGGTGGAATTCGAGGTCGGTATTGGCGGCGTAATCGATCGCGTAGCCGTTTTGTTCGGCCCAGGCCACAAAGTCCAGCTCCCAGCGGTGAAAGTAGTCGTTGTTGGGCGGGCGATCGAAGGAGACGCGATGGCCCTGAAGGCCGCCGCGGCCGTGATAGGAGTAGAGGCTCCAACCGCCCCAATTGTTGTAGGCGTTGTACGAGTTGGTGGCCAGTTGCAGGAGGATGGGTGTGTTTTGTCCGGGACGGGCGGGGCGGACGACGAAGTGAAATATGCCCTGGGCGCGGCGCTGGTTGCGGCCGTGGAAGTTTCCGCCGTCGTCTTCTATCTGCAGGGTGGCTTCGTAATAGCCGCTGGGCCAGTCGGCGGGGATTTCAAGCGTGAGTTCGCAGGGCCAGCGGCAGCCGTGGGAGGAGGCGTTATCGGGTATGGGGTGGCAGGTGCCGGGTATTTGGCCGCGCTGCCAGAAGACTTGGCGCTGGGCGCCGAGGCGGGCGATTTCTATAGAGTATTGCGAGCTGCTGGTGGAGATGTGGAAACCCACTGTCTCGCCGGGAGTGTAACTGAGTTTATCGGTGTAGCCTTCGACAAAGAGGGGCGGAAGATCGGGAATAGACATGGCTCATCTCGCTAGGATAGTTCTGTATAACTGAGATATCAGGTCTTATAAGGGGAAGGGATGTAGTGTCACTTCCCAAGTCGGATCCGATATATCGTATTATATCTGATATATCGGATCATAACATTTCAATGCCTATTTCAAGCTCACTCATTTCGCCAGGCCCGCAAAGCATTTTTGCTCACCACCGCCGTTTTCACCAACCTGCTCTTAAATCCATCCACCACAAAATAGGGCACCAAATCTCCGCCAAAACCGCGTTTAAACTTGGCGATAGCGGGAATGTTGGCGCCGACAAAATCAAATCTTTTCAGAGCGGTCTCCTGAAAAGCGCGCCAGTAGAGCAACGAGGTGGCGCCGCTCGGATTAAAGGCTGGATCGGCGCCGGCGACCCAGGCGTAGAGTATGTCGTCGCCTTCGACAAAAATGACGATGGAAGCGACGTCGCCTTCGGGCGAGACGATGGCTCGGGGGTGGGCCAGACCTGCGGCGATGGCGTGGTCGGCAAAGCGCTGGACTAACGTCGGATCGACGGGGGGGGCGCCGTCTTGTTTGGCGTAGATGAGTTCGTATTGGCGGCGGAAAAGGTCGAGGTCGTCGGTTGCTTGCAGGGCAAAACCGACTTTTTCGGCTTTGCGGATGACGGTGCGGGTGCGGCGCTCGACGCGTTCCCACAGGGCGTTGAGATCGCTCAGGTCCATCTGGTAGGTGTAGCGGACGCGGGCGTTCCAGCCGGACCAGGTGAACTCGCGTATGTCGTGGACGGCCGGGGCGAGCGAGAGTTGGACCTGGTCGTAGTGTTCCAAGAGGTGGGCGACCAGTAGCTGGGTGGCGCGGCCCCACTCGGCTTCGAGCTTGGCCGGGCCTTTGCTGGGGATGGGGGCGAAGAGCAGACCGCCGTGGGGCGTCAGTTGCGGGGTGGTGAAGCGCTTGAAACCGGTGCGGCGCGATTCGAGGCCCGAGACGCCGGCCACAAGGCTGTCGTTTTTGTAGAGGCCGTAACAGTGCAGGGTGTGTTGCGTGGCGCCGGCGGCGCAGTCGAGCCAGGTGCGGGTGGAGAATACGGTGCCGCCCAGGGCGGTGCGGACAAAAGCGTCCCAGAATGAGGCGTCTTCTACGGGGCGGACTTGGTAATTATCCGACATGGAATAAGCGTTTAGGGCGGGAGAGAAACGGCGTAAGTAACGGTCTTATAATCAATAGTTCGGACACTTTTTATAAGTCGTTGTTTCCTCAATACTGTGGACACTTTT
>CAXGRO010000903.1:0-2139 GCA_964012055.1 uncultured bacterium | reverse complement strand
TCTATTCATGCCTGGTGTCCTCAGAGAATGATATCGCCGAGGCGTTCGTAGCGCACCCGGCCGGGCAAGCGCGCAATATAACTGCCCAAAACTTTGGGCAGAGAAGCCGGCCCCGAATAGTAGGGGCCGCCCGAATCGTCGGCCCAAGACCACCACAGGATCATGGCCTTGCCCTTGATCAGGCTGGCCGGTATGGCGCCCATAATGCGGCTGTCGTGGCTGTTGTCGCGATTGTCCCCCATCATAAAATAGCGGTCTTGCGGTACTACATAAGGGCCAAAATTATCGCGCGTACTAAGTGTTTGGGGAATAAATCCGCGCTCGTCATCGGTGAATTTTGTGCCCGCCGGATTGGCAAAGGGCTTGCCGTTTACGTAGAGAACTTTGTCGACAATTTCTATGGTTTGCCCGCCCACCGCCACGCAGCGCTTGATTAGATCGCGGCTGGAATCTTCGGGGGAGCGGAAAATCACCACATCCCCCGGCTGCGGATCGCGCAAACCCGGCAAGCGGCCAAAATTGATATCGGTGAAAGGAATGTCGAGGGGGGCGCCGTAGATAAATTTATTAGCAAAGAGATAATCCCCCACCAAGAGCGAATCTTCCATAGAACCAGAGGGGATGTAATACGCCTGAACCACCCCGGTGCGGATGATTAAAGCCAGGCCAACGGCAATCAAGATCGAATAGGCCAACTCCTTGGCGCCGGCTTTCTTTTTTTCTGCAATTTCTTCGGCCATGCGATCCTTTCCAGGGGCAACGGGGAATTGATATTATAACAAACTCGTACCTTATTGTAAATATAGTCAGTTCCACCGCTTTTAGGGATGCCCCAGACACCGCGCAGTTCCATCTGTTTCCAATTGATCGCAGGAGACGGCAAGTCGACCTGTTTAAGTACTTGTGAAATATGCGTATCCTTCATATAATACGGTAACTTTTAGCTCTTTTTTAGAATAATAAATAGGCGCTATAAACCGGATGAAAGTCACTTTTTGGGGTGTGCGCGGTTCCTTTCCCGTCGCCTTGCCCAACTGCATGCGCTACGGCGGCAATACGCCCTGTATTGGTATAGAAACCGATGCATCGACCATACTCATCGATGCCGGCACGGGCATCTGCCATGCCGGCGACGACCTGGTCGAACGCGGCGTAGAGCAAGTAGATCTCCTGATCAGTCACACCCATTGGGACCACGTGCAGGGCTTTCCCCATTTTGCCCCCCTCTACCGCCCGGGCACCACTATACGCATCCACGGTCTCAACCACAAAGACCGCACCTTGGAGCAGATTTTAGCCGACCAGCAGCAACCCGCTTTTTCGCCTATGACGCTAGATCGAATAGAAGCCAAACTGGAATTTATTGCATTAGAAGACGGCCAAGAATTCTCCATTGGCACCAGCCAAATACACTGCCGCCGCCTCAATCACCCGGGGATGACTTGCGGATATCGAATTGATAATAAAGGAGTTACCTTTTCCTATATCAGCGATACAGACCTCTACGGCGAGTTCCTATTGGGAGACGATATACCAGCCGAATCCGAGTCTGAAAAGGAGGAATGGCTGAAGCGCTTACGTCAGGGCACACGTGATCTCGCTCACAGAACGAACCTGATGGTATGTGATACCTTTTTTCTACCCGAAGAGCACGATCCCGGCTGGGGCCACAGCAGTCCCGACGACGCTCTGCGTCTGGGAAGCGAAACGCAGGCCCAGCGCATTGCGCTCTTCCACCATCGGCCCGAACGCCCCGACGACGTACTCGACGAATTGTTCGCGCACTATCAGAGCCAAACCCCAGAGGGCGTCGAATTATTGGCCGCCCGGGAACGGCTGGAAGTTATACTGTGAGAGAGAAGCCATCGTGCAAGTAAAGCTGTGGGGAACCAGAGGCGCCATCCCCACCCCGAGTGCGTCGCAAACTGCCTACGGCAGTAATACCGCCTGCGTGGCCGTGCGCACCGGCGACCGGCGCCAGTTGGTCCTGGACGGCGGTATGGGCCTGCATTGGCTTGGTAAGGACCTGCTCCAGAGCGGCTTTTCCAGCGGCACGGGCAGGGCCTACATCCTGCTGACCCACACCCACTGGGACCACATTCAGGGCATCCCCTTCTGCTACCCCATGCTCATATCCGG